>JANOJJ010000776.1:0-12618 GCA_031408155.1 Rubrivivax sp. | reverse complement strand
CTCTACGTTATGTCTGACCTGCGCAATCGATGATTGCCGCAGGTAGACGACCGCTTTGCGCGCCAGCTGTCTGGCAGTGATCTTCGACGCCGAGTCAGTGTTCTTCATGATCCAGCTCCTGTGCGCTAAAGCCACACGGCGACGATGGCCTGGGCCATGAGGTCGATCAGTGTCGGCTTGCACTCGGGCGGAATGCCCAGCGGCGCTGGTGCCTCGTCGTCGAGATCGAGGCTGATCTGTTTGGGCATCGGCATCGGCATCGCGCTGCTCCGGCACTGTTGCCAGGGCAACAGCATGCGCGTCGAGCACTGCGGCCAATGCGAGCCTTGTGGGCAGACTCAGTTCGACCTGATCGCGCAGACTGATCCGTGCAGCGACGGGGTCGAGCATCCACAGTGGGATCTTCAACGTGGAGCCATCGGGCGGGCGAACCGTCACCGGCAGATGTGCCTGGCGCGGCCAGACCAGGACATCGAGCGACTGCCGCCTCAGCGGATGGAACGGGTAGTGCACCGTCACCGTCGACGGCAAGGTAGTCTGGGCGGTTCTTGCTTAACAGCCACCTGCATTGCCTGGTGCTGGACGGCGGTTACCGGCGCGGCACCGACGGTGAACCGGTCTTCGTCGAAGTGCCCGCGCCGACCGATGAAGCGCTGCAGGCGGTGTTGCACAAGATCATCACCCGGATGATGAAGCTGCTCACCCGTCGGGGGGTGCTCATCGAAGAGCAGGGCCAAACGTACATGGCCGACAACGACAGCGACTCGGACGAGGTCCGCGCACTCAGGCCACTGCAGGCCGCGGCCTGCACCTACCGGATTGCGCACCATCGGCCGCTGCGGCTGAGTTGGGCCCGGCGCCACGGGCGGCGGGGATCGGCTGCGCCCGGGCTTCTCAGGACCGAGGCAGCGGGGCCAGATCGTGCGCGCAAACCCGCAACCCAGCCGTCCGGGTAAACCTGTTCGGCCGGGTCATCGGCACTCGGCCGGCCACTGTCGAGCCACAAAGACAGCGATCAGAGCCTCGACTGCCGGGCCTGTCGACCCTGTCGCCAAGGGAAAAGGCCGATTGAACGGCCTATCCTCCCGTAAGAGCCCATTCAACTGTCGCAAGCAAGCGCAAGCTGAGCGAACAAATGGATGCCGAAGGACCTCGTTGGTTGCGGTATCCACAGACCGTCGCGTCGACTACCATCGCCGCTCCGCGGTCTGGATCGAGGGGCGTGCTGATGGGTGCTGCGACCTCACAGGTTCCGACCCTGACGCAGAAGCCACCCTCCGGGCCGCAAACGCCACCAGGCACGCCCACCGAGGCGCCGCCCTCGCTCGCCGCCTCTTCGATCGCCGCCGCGGCCGCATTGCTGGCGGCCTGCGGCAACAGTGCGGGCACTGACGAACTGCCCGCGGGCTTTCGCGATCCCGCGTCGGCGCTGTCGCAGCCCGATCTCTTGCCCCGCGCGCCTGTGCCGTCCCGGCGTCGCGCCTCGGCGGCCGCCGACTACCGCGTGCCCAGCGCCGATGAGTTGTTCGCTTTTGCCGAGCGCCAGTTCCCGCAGTTCTTCCCTACCCACGAGGCGAATCGGTTCTCGGGCGACATCGTCTACCGCTTCTATCCCGGCACCGACAACCACGTCGGCGTTTCGGGCGGAATGGTGCTTGTGCTGGGGCCCTTGTCGGACCGGCAGATCGTCAATGTCGGCAGCCTGCAGAGCTTTGCCGCTGCCGTGTTCGCGTCGACGCCAGCGCTGGTGCCACGTTCGGACACCGACGCCGCCCGGCTGCTTTTGCACGCGCAATTCTCCGCAAGCGCGCCGGAGATCGCGCAGCTGCGCTCGCTCGGCTACGAAGGCTGGCTCGACGCCCAGCTGGCCCGACCGAACAGCCAGAGCGGCGTCGACTGGCTGCTTAGCAAGGGCTACTCGACGATCGACACCAATGAATTCTTCTTCGCGCTGGGCAGCAACACTTACATGATCTGGTACCAGCTGTTCCGGTCGCCGGACGCCGTTCGCCGTCGCTGGGCGTTGGCGCTGTCCGAGATCTTCGTCGTGTCGTGGCGCGGCATTCGCGACGTGATGAACTGGGACAACTTCGCGATGGCGGAGTACTGGGATCTGTTGTGCCGCCATGCGTTCGGGACTTTCCGTGGGCTGCTGGAGGAATTGACGCTCAATCCCGCCATGGGCGCCTTCCTGAGCACGCGCGGCAACCAGCGCGAGGATCCGACCACGGGTCGGCTGCCCGACGAAAACTACGCCCGCGAGGTGATGCAGCTCTTCACGATAGGCCTGTATCAGCTCAATCCGGACGGCAGCCTGCAGCGCGACGCCAACGGGCAGCCGATCGAGAGTTACACCGCCGATGACGTGAGCAACCTGGCCCGAGTCTTCACCGGCTACGACCATGACTACTCGGCAGGCTACTTCACCAACCCGTCGCCACCGCACCAGAACCGGATTCCCAACCTGCCGACGGCGCGCAACCCCATGACGCTGGACGAGAACAAGCACTCGAAGCTCGAGAAGACCTTTCTGGGCGTCACGATTGCCGCCAACACACCGGCGGCCGAGTCGCTTCGCATCGCGCTCGACACGCTCGTCAACCACCCCAATACCGCACCCTTCCTGGCCCGGCAGTTCATCCAGCGCTTGGTGACCGGCAATCCCAGCCCCGGCTACGTGGCGCGGGTGGCCAGTGCATTCGCCAACAACGGACGCGGGGTCAGGGGCGACTTGCGGGCGGTGCTCAAGGCGGTGCTGCTCGACGAGGAGGCCCGCGGCCCGGCCAGCCTGGCGTCGCCGACCTTCGGCAAGCTGCGCGAGCCGATGGTGCGCCTGGCGCAGTGGGGCCGCACGTTCAAGCTGCAGTCCCGGCGCGGCACCTGGAGGGCGGAGTTCGGCCCCTGGGATCCGACCCGGGACATGGGTCAGTTCCCGCTGGATCCGCCCTCGGTATTCGGCTTCTTCCGGCCGGGCTACGTTCCGCCGGGCACCGTGATGGCGCAGGCCGGCGCTACCGCACCCGAGTTCCAGATCCTCAACGAAACGTCGGTTGCGACCTGGGCCAACCAGATCATGTCGGTGTCGTTCAACGGGCTGTGGGTGCGCGCGCCTGAACTGCCTTATTCCAAAGTCGAGACCCCAACCGACGGCTTCGACATCGCGCCCAACTACAGCGAAGAGATGGCGCTGGTGACGGATCCGCAAGCCCTGGTGCGCCGGCTCAACCTGCTGCTGTGCGCCGGCCAGCTGTCGGAGGCCACGGTCAACCTGATCGTGGGCGGCCTGCGCGCCGATGGCATTGGTGCCGACGCCTCGGCCGACTTCAAGCGCATTCACGTCGCGCGCGCCGTCGTCTTCGTGATGTGCAGTCCCGAGTACCTGACCCAGCGCTGAAGGTCGCACCGCCATGCATCACCTGGACCCGAATCACCACACGCGGCGTGCCTTCCTGCAGCGCGCAGGCCAGCTGGCGCTTGCCGGCACCGCAACCCCGCTGGCCCTCAACCTGGCGGCCATCGGCGAGGCCGCTGCCTTCAACGCGACCGACTACAAGGCGCTGGTCTGTGTGTTCCTGTTGGGCGGCAACGACTACGCCAATACGGTGGTGCCGTACGACGAGGCGCGCTACGCGATCTACAACCGCCTGCGCGGGACGGGGTCCGACGGCAAGCTGGTGATTCCACGGCCGGCGCTGGCAGCCACCGAGCTGAGGCCCACGCTGCCCTTGCCCGACGGCACCCGTTACGCGCTGGCGCCGGAAATGCCCGAGATGGCAACGCTGTTCGAGCAGGGCCGGCTGGCGGTGCAGCTCAACATCGGCCCACTGGTGATGCCCTTGACGCGCCAGCAGTACCAAGCCCGGGTGCTGCCGCAGCCGCCGAAGCTGTTCTCTCACAACGACCAGCAGTCCTTGTGGCAAGCACAGGGCGCAGAGGGCTCCACGCGGGGATGGGGCGGCAATATCGGTGATCTGGCGCTGCAAGGCAACGCAGCTTCGATGTTCACCTGCATCTCGGTCAGCGGCAATGCGGTGTTCCTTTCGGGCCGCAATGCCCTGCAGTACCAGTGCAGCAAGGCCGGCGCGGTGGCCATCGAGGGGGTGCGCGGCAGTTCTTGGGGCCAGTTCTTCTGGCAGCCTGCGATGCGTTCGGCGTTCGAAGGGATGCTGCAGCAATCGCATGCACATGTGCTGGCCGACGAATACGTGCGCGTGACGCGGCGCAGCCTGGCCGCCGAGCAGCAAGTCGCATCGGCCATCGGCCCGGCTCAGTTGGCTACCCCGTTTCCCGACGGCAACAGCCTGGCCGAACAGTTGAAGATGGTGGCGCGCCTGGTGGCCGGGCGCACCGCGCTGGGTGTGAAGCGCCAGGTCTTCCTCGTCTCGTTGGAGGGTTTTGACGTGCACGACGGCATGTTCACGCGTCAGCCGGCGCTGTTGCGCAAGCTGAGCAAGGCGCTGGGCGCCTTCGACGGCGCTTTAGGCGAACTGGGTCTGCGAAACCAGGTCACCACGTTCACGGCTTCGGATTTCGGTCGCACGCTCAGTGTCAACGGCGATGGCACCGACCACGGCTGGGGCGGCCACCAGTTCGTGCTCGGCGGTGCGGTCCAGGGGCGGGCTTTCTACGGCCGACCCGCGCCCTTGTCGGTGGCTGCCACCGATGCACCCGACGACCAATGGCACGTCGGCCAGGGCCGGTTGCTGCCGACGACCTCGGTCGATCAGCTGGCGGCCACCCTGGCGCGCTGGTTCGGCGCCACCGACGACGAGTTGCACCTGGTGCTGCCCAACCTGGGCCATTTCGGAGACCGCGCCGGGCGGCCTGACTACCCCATCAACCTCGGTTTCATGCGCGGCTGAACGTGCAACTTCATCCGATGTTCGTGACCCTGTGCCTGCTCGGCACAAGGCTCGTGCTGAGCCGAGCGGTGGCGAACTACCACGTCATTCGTTGAGGTCGGGGCCCCTGCACTTTCAGCGCTCGCGGACCCCACATTTCGGTTTGAGCGGCGGTCCGCCGATCCGCACTCTGGCCTTGACGACAACGCCGTGTTGTCCACTTTGACCAAGCACAGAACCGCGGGATCGAGGGGATTGCAGTAACAGGCCCTGGTCGAGTCACGCCGCCGGCCGGCGCTTGAAACAGCGCACAGTCTGTACGCGCAGTGGCCGGGCAGGGGCGCCCTGCGCCAGCAGTGTGCGGTCGAGCGCGCTGCCGGTTTCATCGGCCAGCGCCGCCTGGCGGGCCTGGCGCACGGCCTCGGCGCGCTCGGCCGGCGCTCGCTCGGCGAAGGCCAGGTGCTCGACGATGTGCAGCAGGTTCTGCTTGCCGCGCTCGTTGGTGCTGCCGTAGCCCTTGATCAGGCGGCCGCACAGGGCCAGCTCGTGGCCCAGCGCACAGTGCTCGCGGGTCCCACGCTCGACCGCCCGGGCCCATTGTTCGATCAGGCGCTGCTCGATGGCGTGCGCGCCAAACGCACGCTGGCCGCTGCGCGCGTGCCCTTCGAGGTGCCGCGGGTCGCCGAGCGCGAGAAACGTTTGGCCTCGGTGCTCGAGGTGATCTATCTGGTCTTCAACGAAGGCTGTTCGGCCACCGCCGGCGACGACGGGATGCGCCCGGCGCTGGTGGAAGAGGCGCTGCGGCTGGCGCGCACCCTTGCCGGGCTGGCGGCGCAGGACGGCGAAGTGCACGGCCTGCTGGCGCTGCTTGGAGCTGCAGGCATCGCGCTCGCATGCGCGCGTGGGCGCGAAGGGGCGGCCGGTGCTGCTGCTGGACCAGGACCGCTCGCGCTGGGACCGGCTGCTGAACCGCCGCGGGCTGGCGGCGCTGGAGCGCTCGCGTGCGCTCGCCGCGCCGCAACCGGCCGACACGCGTGCCGCGAGCGGCGGCATGCTCGGCCCCTATGCACTGCAGGCCGAGATCGCGGCCTGCCACGCGCTGGCTGCCGCCGCGGCCGAGACCGACTGGGAGCGCATCGTCGCGCTTTACGACGCGTTGGCGCAGCTCACGCCGTCGCCGGTGGTGGAACTCAACCGCGCCGTGGCGGTGGGCATGGTCTTCGGCCCCGCGGCGGCGCTGCCGTTGGTGCAAGCGCTGGCCGGGCACAGCGCGCTGGCCGGCTACCATTGGCTGCCCAGCGTGCATGGCGATCTGCTGGCCAAGCTGGGCCGCAACAAGGAGGCGCGTGCGATGTTCGAACGCGCCGCCGGCCTGGCGCGCAACACACGCGAACGCGAGTTGCTGCTGGAACGCGCCCGAGGCCTGCCCAACCAGGAGTGAAGAGATGCTGTTTTGCCGTCGAACCCTGATCCGCACAACATGGGCCTGTGCTGCATTGGCCGCCGCGGCCTCGGCCTGGGGCCAGGCCTACCCGGCGCGGGCGATCACGCTGGTGGTGCCCTTTGCCGCCGGTGGGCCCACCGATGTGGTGGCGCGTACGCTGGCCGCGGTGATGAGCAAGTCGATCGGGCAATCGGTGGTGGTGGAGAACAAGCTCGGCGCTGGCGGCACGGTGGGCGTGGGATCGGTGGCCAAGGCGGCCCCCGACGGCTACACCTTCCTCATCCACCACAACGGCATGGCCACCGCGCCGGGGCTGTACCGCAAGCTCGCCTACAACCCGCTGACCGACTTCGAATACGTCAGCCAGGTGGTGGATGTGCCGATGACCTTCCTGGCGCGCAAGGACTTCCCCGCCGCCACGCCGCAGGAGATGTTGGCCTACGTCAAGGCCAACGGGTCCAAGCTCACGCTGGCGCATGCCGGGCTCGGCGCGGTGTCGCAGCTGTGCGGCATGCTCTTCATGAAGACCGTTGGCGTCGAGTTGACGACGATTCCCTACCAGGGCACCGCGCCGGCGATGAACGCGCTGCTCGCCGGCCAGGTCGACCTGCTCTGCGACCAGACGACGCAGACCTTGCAGCACATCAAGGCCGGCAACGTCAAGCTCTACGGCGTGACCACGCGCGAGCGCATCCGCTCGCTGCCCGACACGCCGACGCTCGAAGAGTCGGGACTGAAGGGCTTCGAGGTCAAGGTCTGGCACGGCATCTACGCACCCAAGGGCACGCCGGCAGTGGCAGTGGACAAGTTCGGCGCCGCGCTGCGTGCAGCATTGAAAGACCCGGTGGTGGCCCAGCGCATCAGCGACCTCGGCGGCGACATCGTCCCCGAGGCCAAACAAACCCCCGAGGGCCTGCGCAGCTGGTTGCAGCCCGAGATCGACAAGTGGGGCGCACTAATCCGCGCCGCCGGCACCTACGCCGATTGATGTGGCCCCCTACGGCCCGCCGAGGCGGGCCGTTCCCCCCTATGGCCGTGGCCCCTGCGGCACTGCGCGCACGCGACGGCGTCAGGCGGGCTGGCTGAACTTGGGCGCCGCGGCGGCGGCCTTTTCGCGCGCGACAAGCGTCTCCACCTGCGCCTTGCCCGAGCGGTACTGCACCGGCCAGTCGATCGTGGTGTAGCCGATCTTGGCAACCTCGGTCAGTGCCCATGCCGGGTTGGCCAGATGAACCACGATCGTCGCGATGCCGACCTCGTTGCGAATGCGGTCGGCAAACGGTGTCCGGTGCATGCGGCCGTAGACCGGTTTCTGGTCCGCACTGACCTGGCCTGACGAGCAGTCGATCATGTCGGCGCCGGCGGCCTTGAAGGCGCGAGCGATCTCCACCGCGTCGTCGGGCGTGATGCCGCCGTCCACCCGGTCGCGCGCCGAGATGCGTACCGACATCGGCAGCGCGGCCGGCCACACCGCGCGCGTCGCGGCAAAAACCTCGAGCGGGTAACGCAGGCGGTTGGCCAGCGTGCCGCCGTAGTCGTCGCTGCGCCGGTTGATCAGCGGCGAGATAAAGCCCGAGAGCACAGATAGCCGTGCGCGCAATGCACTTCAAGCCAGTCGAAGCCGGCCTCGGCGGCCCAGCGCGTGGCGCGTACGAAGTCGTCGCGAACACGGTCCATGTCGGCGCGGCTCATCGCCCGCGGCAGCGGGCTTTCGTCGCCGAAGTAGGGTACCGCCGAGGCCGCAATCAACGGCCAGTTGCCCGCGGGCAGCGGCTGGTCGGCGCCGCCGTCTTGCCAGGGCACACTGGTCGAGCCTTTGGCACCGGCACGGCCGAGCTGCAGCGCGATCTTGGCGTCGCACTCGCGGTGCACGAACTCGACGATGCGGGCCCCGGCATCACGCTGCGCCTCGGTCTACAGCCCTGGGCAGCCGGGGGTGATGCGCGCGTCGGGCGAGGGGCAGGTCATCTCGGCCACCACCAGCCCGGCGCCGCCGAGCGCACGCGCGCCCAGGTGCACGAGGTGAAACTCGCCGGGCAGCCCGTCGACGCAGGAATACTGCGCCATCGGCGAGTCGACGACGCGGTTCTTCAGCCTCGTGCCGCGCACGGTGAACGGCGTGAACATCGGCGGCGGCGCGCTCGCGCCGGGCATGACCGGCACGCCGGCACGATCGCCAACCCAACGTTCGAAGTCACCCAGCCACCGTTCGTCGCGCAGGCGCAGGTTCTCGTGGCTGATGCGCTGGCTGCGGGTGGGCATCGAGTACATGAACTGCTCGGGCGGCAAGGTGTCGGCGTAGCGCCGGCCGACCACCTCGAACCATTCCATCGCGTTCCACGCCGCGTGCTGCAGCCGCGAGGTCACAACCTCGGGAGCCTCGAATGCAGGCCACGGTGCAGCAGCCCCAGCGGGCGCCGATGGCGCTGCGGTTCACGCCGAGCGCCACCGCCCCGAGCAGACCACGCTGTACCGTTTGGTGCAGCAGCACGCCGCGACGTTCTTCGCCGAGACCGAAGCCATTGCCGGGGCCGATCTGCCGCAATTTGTGAAGGACGAGTTCGACGCCTTCCTGGAGTGCTGCATCCTGGCCCACGGCTTCCTGCGTCTTCGCTGCGGCGACTGCGGCCACGACAAGCTTGTGGCCATCTCCTGCAAGCGGCGAGGCTTTTGTCCGTCGTGTGGCGCCCGGCGGATGGCGCAGACGGCGGCGCACCTGGTGGACCACGTCATCCCCACGTGCCGGTGCGCCAGTGGGTGTTGTCGTTGCCCATCCCGCTGCGCCTGCTGCTGGCCTCGCAGCCCAAGCTGGTGACGCCCGTGCTCCAGGTCGTGCGCCGCGTGACTCACGCGCCACCTGCTCGGGCAGGCTGGGCTCAAGGCAAACGAGGCCGACAGCGGCGCGGTCACGCTGATCCAGCGCTTTGGCTCGGCCGCCAACCTGAACAGCCACCTGCATTGCCTGGTGCTGGACGGCGGTTACCGGCGTGGCACCGACAAGGCACGATGCCCAGGCAGACGGACTTCAATCAGACCCTGTGCGCGGACATGCAGGATTTGCGCCTGCACGCGGCTGTGCGCTGCGCGGCCGACGACCGCCAGGCGCTGGAACAACTGTGCCGCTGCATCACCCGCCCAGCGCGGACTGAACAACCCTACACATTCGAACCTGAAAAGATTGTCAGACGCCAAAATTCATGAGCAATGGCGCGGACTTGACGCCGCCAGGGTGACTACAGAAGGGTGGAAGTTCAGGTTAGCGACCAGGGTCGGCCGGCCGGCCGGTCGGGCTGGGCCAGGTTGGGGTTGTCACCCGCCACTCGGCGCACAGCTACGGTCAATCCGAGCGTGACTCCGCGCGACAGCACGGGGTCATGCCTGACTTGATTCAGCCCCGGGCGACGTGCTTGAGTTCACAACAGCTGACCGTCGTCACCCAGGGCAGCGTCGACGCGCCGCAGCAGACCGTCGAGGTCGACCGCTGCCAGTTCCGCATCACTCACCGGGGCAGCCGACAGCACGGGCAGACGCGATCCAGCATCGGCAAGCTGGTAGGCGAGGTTGAGGGCCGCCAGCACGGCGATACGCTCGCGCGCCTTGACCTTGCCGCTGTCGCGGATGTTGGTCATTTCCTTGTCGACGCTGGCCACAGCCTGCGACAGCAAGGTCTCGCCGCCTTCAGGGCAACCGAGGATGTAGCCGTGACCCATGATCGTGACCTCGACCTGCTTCACGATCGTGTCTCCGTGCCGGTGCTGCTGCCGTTGGCCGGCAGGCGTGCAAGCAGCGCGTCGATGCGCGCACGCGCGGCGGCCAACCGGGACTTGAGGCTGTCGCGCTCGGCGCTCACGGTCTGCAGTTGTTGCTGCATCAGTTGACTGGTGCGCTTGAGCTCTTCGTGACGCAGCACCAGGCGATCGACACGCTCGGCAAGATCAGGCAGCTTGGTCATGGGCAGATCCGGTTCCCATCCAGTCAGTCGTGCGGCACTGGGCAGGCCGGCCGCGATAAACCGTCAACCCGATTGTAGGTGGCGCCCTAGGTCGCACCAGGCGCGCACCGAACACCGCGTGCACTGCGGCTGCCGCGCCTGGCACACGTAGCGCCCGTGCAGAATCAGCCAGTGATGGGCGTCGATCCGGTAGCGCGCCGGCACCCGCTCGAGCAGGCTCAGTTCGACTTCCAGCGGGTTGCGGCCGGGCGCCAGGCCGGTGCGGTTGGAGACCCGAAAGATGTGCGTGTCGACTGCCATCGTAGGTTCACCGAATGCGACGTTGAGCACCACATTGGCGGTCTTGCGGCCCACCCCGGGCAAGAACTCGAGCGCCTCGCGCGTGCGTGGCACCTGTGCGCCATGCTGCTCGACCAGGATGCGGCAGGTCTCGAGCAGATTGCGCGCCTTGGTGCGGAACAGGCCGATGCTGCGAATGGCGTCGGTGACGCGGTCCAGGCCCAGATCCAGCATGGCCTGTGGCGTCGGCGCTTGCGCAAAGAGGCTGCGTGTGGCCTTGTTGACACTGGAGTCGGTCGCCTGGGCCGACAGCAGCACGGCCGCCAGCAGCTCAAACACGCTGCTGAACTCGAGCTCGGTCTGCGGCTGCGGGTTGGCCGCTGCCAGCATGGCGAAGAACGACTCGATGTCGTCGGCGGACATCAGGTCGAGGGCTCGCCCGGTCGTTTGACACGTGCGCGCTGCAGCGCCGCCTCGATGACCGCGCGCTTGCGATCGATCACCGATGGGTCGGTGTGCAGCGTGTGGGCTGGCAGGTCGGCCAGCTTGCCAGCGGCCTTGGCCGCCAGCCGCTCGTTGTTCTCGCACTGCTCGCGTTCGACGCGCAGGCGATGGAAGGCGTAGCGCTCGCGGGCCTCGTCGGCCTGGGCCGGGCTCCAGGCCAGCCAGCCGCTGCGTCCGGCCGTGACCGGCACCATCGCGATGCAATCCACCGGGCAGGCCGGCACGCACAGCTCGCAGCCGGTGCATTGCTCGTCGATCACGGTGTGCATGAGCTTGGAAGCGCCGACGATGCAGTCCACCGGGCAGGCCTTGATGCACAGCGTGCAACCGATGCACCAGGCTTCGTCGATCACGGCCAGGGCGCGTGGACCCTCGCGACCGCAGCTGTCGTCGATCGGCGCCGGGGCCTGGCCGCTCAGGCGTGACAGGCGCAGCACACCTTCGGCGCCGCCGGGCGGGCAGCGGTTGATCGAGGCCTGACCATCCGCCATGGCCTGGGCATAGGCCCGGCAGTCGGCGTAGCCGCAGCGCGTGCACTGCGTCTGCGGCAAGGCGGCGTCGAGCGCCTGTGCCGTGGTGCCGGGGCTCAGCGCCACGAGATCACTTCACGCGGCGGACACCCTGGTTCGCGGGAGCAGTTGCGGACACGGTTGCGACGCCCTGGTTGTGCCGCTTGATGAAGGAGCGAACCTCGGGGTAGACCGTTTCACGCCAGCGGCGGCCGGAAAAGATCCCGTAGTGTCCTGCGCCCTTGATGTCGGAGTGGAAGCGGCGCTCGGTCGGGATGCCTTCGCAGAGGTCGTGCGCGGCACGTGTCTGGCCGGCGCCAGAGATGTCGTCGAGTTCGCCCTCGATGGTCAGCATCGCCGTCGTCTTGATGTCCTGCGGACGGACCAGTTCACCATCCACCCGCCACGTGCCGTTGACCAGTGCGAAGTCCTGGAACACCGTCTTGATGGTGTCGAGGTAGTACTCGGCCGGCATGTCGAGCACGGCGTTGTATTCGTCGTAGAACTGGCGATGGGCCTCGGCGCTGTCGTCATCGCCCCGGATCAGGTCCTGGAAGTAGTCGTAGTGCGAGCTCATGTGGCGGTCGGGGTTCATCGCCACGAAGCCCGTGTGCTGCAGGAAACCCGGGTACACGCGACGTCCGGCACCGGGGTAGTTGGGCGGCACGCGGTAGATGACGTTGTTCTCGAACCAGCTGTGGCTCTTGGTTGTCGCCAGGTTGTTGACCGCGGTCGGGCTGCGGCGGGCGTCGATCGGGCCACCCATCAGTGTCATCGTGCGCGGCGTGAACTCACCCGCACTGGCCAGCAGCGACACCGCGGCCAGCACCGGCACGGTCGGCTGACAGACCGAGATCACGTGCACCTCGGGGCCGATATGACGGATGAACTCCTGCATGTAGGCCACGTAGTCGTCGAGCTGAAACGGGCCTTCGCTGAGCGGGACCATGCGGGCGTCGGTCCAGTCGGTGATGAACACCTTGTGGTCGTGCAGCAGGCTCTTGACGGTGTCGCGCAGCAGCGTGGCATGGTGGCCCGACAGCGGCGCCACCACCAGCACGGTGGGCTGCAGCTTCATCACGTCCAGCG
>JANOJJ010000765.1:0-1538 GCA_031408155.1 Rubrivivax sp. | reverse complement strand
CGCGCGCGTCATTTGCTACGTATCCAGCGCGATGCCATTCATCGACGAGGCATCGGCGTGTGGCGAGTCGAGCAGTCCGGCGACGAGGTGCTCATGGTGCAGCACGCCCAGCGCGGCAGCACGCCGCAGGGTATGAACATGACGACGCTGCAGACCACGCTGGCACCGTACTTCGAGCCCGCCGCGGGCGGCCACATGATCGACCAGGCTTGGCAGCCGCGGCTGACCGAAGGCATGGTGCGCGCCTATCTGGTCGAGGACCGCGTGACCGGATTCGGCCTCCAGGCCGTCAATGCCCTGCATCCCGATGCACCGCTGCCGGGGCCGCGCCTGTACCACGGCCCTGAGCTGACGGGCTTCCAGTCGCTGCGGCAGCAGTTGGAGTCGACCTGGGTCACGCTGCTGTGCGAGCGCGTCGGTCTGGCGCGCGAACGACTGCCGCTGCTGTGGGACTGCGACTTCATGCTCGGCGAGCCGACGGCCGACGGTGCCCAGCGCTTCGAGCTGTGCGAGATCAACGTGAGCAGCGTGTCGCCGTTTCCGCCATCAGCGATAGCGCCGCTGGTCGAGGCGGTGCGGCGCCGTGTCGGCTTGCCATCGCAGAGCCAGGCGTGACCTCGCGAGTGCGGTCGCACTCGCATTCGACGGCACGCACTGGCGTTGACTGCCCAAGGCGGCAGAGCTGATGCCTGGCAGCGCGAGCGCGGTCTGCCCGGAAGTCGAGCGCGAGTGGCTGCGAAAGCCGTCCAGTGCGACCGGCTCGCCCATCCGTCCGCGGTTATCCTGCGGAGGCCTGCGGAACCCTGGTTGCCCATGAATTTACTCTGCCGTCGCAACGCCACACGCCGCATCGTCGGCGTGGCCTTGCTGGCGCTGTTGCTGGGGCAATGGGCGCTGCTCGCCCACTCGTTCGCCCATGCGCGGGCGCCCGCGGCGGTTGCGGTGTCTGCCGATGCCGATCACGACTGGGGCCACCACGCCGGCACGCCCGCCTGTCATCTGGTCGATCACCTGCTCACGGGGCAGGCGCCGGACGCGCACGCCGCATCCACTCCCCCTGTGCCACCTGCAGCCGTGCGGGTGGCGGCGCCGTCACCGTCGCTCGGCCCCGGCGCCGTAGCGCGGGCGTACGAAGCACGCGGCCCGCCCCGGGCCTGAGTTCTCCAAGCTGTCGCCGGCGCTTCCGCGCTGCCGGCACCCCTTTGCTTGATGTCGGCCCGGCGGGGCCGGCGAGGACTTGTGCATGAAACCCTCCATCTGGGCGGCCCTGCTGGCCGCCGCTGCGCCTGCCTGGGCGCAGCAGAAATTCGAGACCGTCGTCATCACCGGCAATCCGCTGGGCAGTGGCGAACTGGCTACACCGTCGTCCGTGCTGTCGGGCAACGGACTGGTCCTGCGCCGCGGCAGTTCGCTCGGCGAGACGGGCACGATCAAGAAGGTCGTGGCCCTCGGAGAGTACGACCTCGACGTCCGCATCGACCAGGTCGTGGGAAAGCTGCGTACCGGCGAGCCGGACATCCAGTTCGGCGACAACCAGG
>JANOJJ010000756.1:0-4134 GCA_031408155.1 Rubrivivax sp. | reverse complement strand
TACGACGCCGAGAGCCCGCGCCGGATGAGCAAACTGTTCGAGGGCTATCTGGCCGGCCAGGTGGCCTGCCTGATGGAGTTCGCGCCGATGTTCTGGCCCACCATCAACAGCTACAAGCGGCTGGTCGACGGCTTCTGGGCGCCGGTCAAGCCGACCTGGGGCATCGACAACCGGACCGCGAGCTTTCGTGTCATCGCCGGCAACCCGAAGAGCACGCGGCTGGAAACGCGCTGCCCGGGCGCCGATGTCAACCCGTACCTGGCGATGGCGGCGGTGATTGCGGCCGGGATGCAGGGCGTGGAGCAGGGATTGAAGCTGACCACGCCACCGATCACGGGCACCAACCAGGGGTCCGAAGGCATCCCGCGCGCACCGCGTTCGCTGCTCCGCAGCACGCACAACTTCAAGCAGTCGGCGATCGCGCGCGACTGGCTCGGCGACACCTTCGTCGACCACTACGCCGCCACCCGCGAGTGGGAACACCGCCAGTGGCAGGACGCGGTGACCGACTGGGAGTTGAAGCGCTACCTGGAGATCATCTGACAATCACGGCCATGACCATCACCCGCTTCGCCTTCCCGACCGCCATCCACTTCGGCGCCGGCGCGCGCAAGCTCGTCGCGGCGCACCTGCTCGAGCAGGGTCTCGAACGGCCGCTGATCGTGACCGACCGCGGCCTCGCCCGATTGCCGCTGCTGGCCGAGTTCAAGAGCCACCTGCAGGGCCTGGACGTCGCCCTCTTCGACCGCGTGTTCGGCAACCCGACCTGCGCGCAGGTGATGGCCGGTGCGGCGGCGTACCGGGCTCATCGTGCCGACTGCGTGATCGGCTTCGGCGGTGGCGCGGCGCTCGACGTGAGCAAGGTCGTCGCTGTGATGGCGGTGCACGAGGGCGACATCCTCGAGTACGTCTGGGACCACCCGCAGGCGCGGCCGATCAAGAACGAGCTGCCCTACTTCGTCGCCCTGCCCACCACCAGCGGTACCGGCTCCGAGGTCGGCCGCTCGTCGGTGGTCAGCGAGAACGACAGCCATGTCAAGCGCACCGTCTTCAGCGCGAAGATCCTGGCCAAGGCCGTGTTCGCCGACCCCGAAGTCACCTTGGCGCTGCCGGCGCCGGTGACGGCGGCCACCGGCATCGACGCGCTGACGCACAACATCGAAAGTTACCTCTCGCCGGCCTACCACCCGCTGTGCGACGGCATCGCGCTCGAAGGCCTGCGCATCGGCGCCCGCGCGCTGGTCACGGCGGTCAGGCAAGCGGGCAACCTGCAGGCCCGCTCCGACATGATGATGAGCTCGATGATGGGTGCGATCGCGTTCCAGAAGGACCTCGGTTCGGTCCACGCCTGCGCCCATGCGCTGGGCGCGGTGGCCGACCTGCACCATGGCCTGGCCAACGCGCTGATGATCGACACCGTGCTGCGCTGGAACTTCGAGGCGGTGCCGAACAAGTTCGACCAGCTGGCGCACGCGGCCGGCGTCGGCGGCGGTGGTTTCGCGTTCGTGGCCTGGCTCGAGCACCTCAAGCTGCAGATCGGCATCACGGGCGGCCTGGCCGCGCATGGCGTGACCGAGGCGATGCTGCCGCGCCTGGTGGCGCTGGCGGCGGTCGACTTCACCGGCGCTACCAACCCCCGGCCCGCCGCCGAGGCCGACTACGAACGCCTGTTCCGACAGGCCATGCAATGATGGCAAGCACAGAAAAACCGCTGCTGATCGGCGTCTCGGCGCGCATCTACTACCCCGGCTCGCAGGGGCCGCTGCCGGGCGTGTTCACCAAGACGCTGCACTACCTGGAGCAGTCGGTCGCGCACTGGGTGCTGTCGGGCCATGCGATGGCGGTGATGATCCCGGCCGTGACCAAGGACTCCATCGTGCAACGCAGCGACCTCGAACTGCACGACTACGCCGACGCGCTCGACGGCCTGATGCTGCAGGGTGGCAATGACGTTGCACCTGAGTGTTATGGCGAACAGGCGCTGCACCCCGACTGGGCCGGCGACGCGGTGCGCGACAAGTACGAGATTGAACTCATCAACGCCTTCGTCGAGGCCGGCAAGCCGGTGTTCGGGGTCTGCCGCGGGCTGCAGCTGCTCAACGTGATGTTCGGCGGCACGCTGTGGCAGGACATCGCCGCGCAGCGCCCCGACTCGCGCGCGCACCGCGAACTGGGCCAGTACGAGCGCCATTTCCACGAGGTGAAGATCGAGCCGGGCAGCCGGCTGGCCGAGCTCTACCCCGGGGTCGGGCGCGCCGTCGCCAACAGCATCCATCACCAGGGCATCAAGGACCTGGCCAGCGGCTTCGTGGTCGAGGCGCGCTGCCCCGAGGACGGCATGGTCGAGGCGATCCGCCGCAGCGACACCAGCTGCTACGTGGCCGCCGTGCAGTGGCACCCCGAGTTCCACGACCCACAGGACCCGGGCACCATCGACGACGCGCCGATGCTGCAGGACTTTCTGGCCGCCTGCAGGGCGGCACGCTGCAAAGGCTGACCCCATGCCCGACCTGACCATCCACAACCCCGCCAGCGGCCGCTTGATCACCACGCTGCCAGCCGACGACGCGGCAACCGTCGCCGCCAAGGCTGCCGCAGCGCGCGCGGCGCAGCCGGCCTGGGCCGCCGTGCCGATCGCCGACAAGGTAGCGCAGCTGCAGCGCTTTCGCGCCGCGCTGATGGCTGAGATCGAGACCCTGGCCGCCACGCTGACGCAAGAGACCGGCAAGCCGATCGGCATGTCGCGCAACGAGATCAACGGCTTGCTGCCGCGCATCGACTACTTCGTCGAGCAGGCCGAAGGCGCGATCCGCGACGAGCATGTATTCGACGGCGGCGGCATGCACGAGCAGATCGGCCATGTCCCGCTCGGCGTGGTGCTCAACATTTCGGCCTGGAACTACCCGTACTTCGTCGGCTGCAACGTCATCCTGCCGGCCCTGCTGACGGGCAACGCGGTGCTCTACAAGCCGAGCGAATACGCCACGCTGACGGGCTTGCACATCACCCGGCTGCTGAACCAGGCCGGGGTGCCGGCCGGCGTGATGCAGTGCCTGGTCGGCGGCGGCGAGGTCGGTGCGGCCGCGCTGGCGCAACGCATCGACGGCGTGTTCTTCACCGGCAGCCATGCCACCGGCGTGAAGATCGCGCAGGCCATGGCGCAGCGGATGGTCAAGCTGCAGCTCGAGCTCGGCGGCAAGGACCCGATGTACGTGCGCGCCGATGTCGACGTCAGGAGCGCGGCCGAGTCGCTGGCCGATGGCGCGATGTACAACACCGGCCAGGGTTGCTGCTCGGTCGAACGCATCTACGTGCACCAGGCCGTGCACGACGCCTTCGTCGAGCACTTCGTCGCCACCGTGCGCGGCATGAAGCGCGGCGACCCGATGGACGCCGACAGCACCATCGGCGCCATCACGCGCGCGCCCCAGCTGCAGGTCTTGCACGCGCAGGTCGAGGACGCGCTGGCCAAGGGTGCGACGCTGGCCGCCGGCGGCCACACGCTGCCCGGCCCCGGCAACTGGTTCGAGCCGACCGTGCTGACCCACGTCAACCACGGCATGGAGGTGATGCGCGAAGAGAGCTTCGGCCCGATCGTCGGCATCCAGCCGGTGGCCAGCGACGAAGAGGCCATCATGCTGATGAACGACAGCCGCTACGGACTGACCGCCGGCGTGTACACCCGGGACGAAGCGAAGGCGCGCGAGCTGCTGTCGCGCGTCAACGCCGGCAGCGTCTACTGGAACTGCTGCGACCGCGTCAGCCCGCGCCTGCCCTGGTCGGGCCAGGGCGACTCGGGCATCGGCCTGACGCTGTCGCGCCAAGGCATCCAGACCTTCACCCGGCCCAAGGCCTGGCACTTGCGGTCCCCGGCATGAGCGCCGCGTCACGGCGTCTGGCGCTGTTCGACCTCGACCACACGCTGCTCGAGCGCGTGCGCGAGCCGGTGGTGACGAACGGCGACGACCGGCTGCTGGCGCTGGCCGCCGAACGCGGATGGCGCCTGCGCGCCAAGCTCGGCGGCGCGAGTGTCGTCCGTCAGCGCCGGGCGCACCACTGCCGCTCGCAGGGGATGCCGTCGCGGTTGCCATCCATCTGGACACCTGGGCAGTTGTTCAGGAAGAAGGTGGCCTC
>JANOJJ010000751.1:0-5089 GCA_031408155.1 Rubrivivax sp. | reverse complement strand
GCCAACACGCAGGGCCCCGAACTGCGCAGCCACGACCGCAACGGCCGCCGCATCGACCTGGTCGAGTTTCACCCCAGCTACCACGCGCTGATGTCCTGCGCCTTGCGACAGCGGCTGCATGGTGCGCCCTGGGCCGAAGGGCCGGGCAGCCATGTCGAGCGCGCGGCGGCCTTCATGCTCTTCACCGAGGCCGAGCCGTCGACGCTGTGCCCGATCTCGATGACCTATGCCGTCACGCCGGCCCTGCGCGCCAACAGCGGCCTGTTTGCCGATTGGGGCGCCTTGATTGCCAGCCACCGCTACGACCCGCGCTTCGTGCCGGCCGAGCAGAAGACGGCGGTGACCATCGGCATGGGCATGACCGAGAAACAGGGCGGCTCCGATGTACGCAGCAATACCACCCGCGCCGAGCCCGACGGCGCTGACGGCTGGGGCCGGCGCTTCCTGATCACCGGTCACAAGTGGTTCTTCTCGGCGCCGATGTGCGACGCCTTCCTGATCCTGGCGCAGGCCGGCGGCGGTCTGTCGTGTTTCTTCCTGCCGCGGCTGCTGCCCGACGGCACGGTCAATTCGCTGTTGGTGCAGCGCCTCAAGCACAAGCTCGGCAACCAGGCCAATGCCAGCTGCGAGGTCGAGTTCCATGACGCCACCGGCTGGCTGGTGGGTGAAGAGGGGCGCGGCGTGCCGCAGATCCTGGCCATGGGCGCGCTGACGCGACTCGATTGCGCGCTCGGCAGCGCCGGCCTGATGCGCCAGGCGCTGTCGCTGGCGCTGCACCACACGGCGCAGCGAAAGGTTTTCGGCAAGCGCTTGAGCGAGCAGCCGATGATGAAGAACGTGCTGGCCGACCTGGCGCTCGAAAGCGAAGCCGCCACCGCGCTGGCGATGCGGCTGGCGCGCGCCGTCGACCGGACCGAACATGGCCAGGACAGCGACGGCCTCGAAGCCGTGATGCGGCGCGTGCTGACCCCGATCGCCAAGTTCTGGGTCTGCAAGCGTGGCAGCGCCTTCGCGCAGGAGGCGATGGAATGCCTGGGCGGCAACGGCTATGTCGAAGAAAACGGCGAAGGCGTGATGGCGCGCATCTACCGCGAGATGCCGGTCAATTCGATCTGGGAGGGTGCCGCCAACATCCAGGCGTTGGACCTGCTGCGCGCGTTGCGCAGCGGGCCGGTGGCCGACGCGCTGATGCACGAGACCGCAGAGGCGCGCGCCGCCCATGCAGCGGTGCAGGGCCTGGGAGAACAGGTCCGGCGCGGGCTCGATGATGCGACCGACGAGGCGCAAGCGCGCCGGCTGGCGCGCGACGTGGCCCTGCTGGTGCAGGCCTCGCTGCTGCAGCGCTCGGCGCCCGAGTCGGTGTTCGCCGCCTTCTGCGCCGGCCGCATCGTTGCATCATCCGATGCCTTCGGCACCTTGCCCGCCGGGATCGACCTCGACGGCGTGCTCGCGCGCGCCATGCCCTGGAGACCATGATGAGCGACCTGATCTTGCACCACTATGCCGGTTCGCCATTCGCCGAGAAGGTGCGGCTGATACTGGGCTTCAAGGGCCTGGCCTGGCGCTCGGTGACGGTGCCGTCGGTGATGCCCAAGCCGGACCTGGTAGCCCTGACCGGCGGCTACCGGCGCACGCCCAACCTGCAGATCGGCTCCGACATCTATTGCGACACCGCATTGATCGCGCGCCTGCTCGAGGCGCGGCAGCCTTCGCCGTCGTTGTTCCCGCCTTGCGCACCGCTGGCGCCGCTGCTGGCGCAATGGGCCGACAGCACGCTGTTCTGGGCCGCGATCCCGTTCACGATGCGGCCCGAGACCATGGCCCACCTGTTTGCCGGCCAGCCACCCGAGGTGATCAAGGCCTTCGGCGCCGACCGTGCGGCCATGGCAGCGGGCTTTCGGCGCCCGTCGACGCGCGACGCCATCGCCCAGCTGCCGGCCTATCTGGCGGCGCTGGCGGCGCAACTGGCCGATCGACGGCCCTGGCTGCTCGGCGACCGCGCCAGCATCGCCGACTTCTCGGTTGCCCATTGCCTGTGGTTCATCCGTCGTGCGCCGCTGCTGGCGGTGTTCGACCCGCATCCGGCGCTCAAGGCCTGGCTCGAACGCGTGCTGGCGATCGGCCATGGGGTGCATCTGGAGATGGACAGCGCTGAGGCGCTGGCGGTGTCGGCTGCCGCGCATGGACACGCTGGCGCGGTGGTGCAGCCCGACCTGGGCTTGCAGGCGGGCCTGGCGGTGACGGTGGCGGCCACCGACTACGGCGCCGACCCGGTGGCCGGCGTCCTGGTCGGGTTGAGTGTCGACGAGGTGGTGATTCGCCGCCACGACGAGCGGGCCGGCATCGTGCATGTGCACTTTCCGCGTTTCGGCTTCCAGATCAAGGAACAGGCATGAGCACCCTCAGCGATGCAATCGCCGTCAGAACACCGTGATGTGCTCGCAGTCTGATTCGCGCACGCGTGGCTTGCGCGTGTCGCGCTTGAGGTCCCAGACCTCGGCCTCGTACGGCGGCAGGGTCGGGGTCCACGCCATCGGCGACGTTGTCATCGGGTCATCGCCCACGGGTCGGGCGATTCGCGGCGTGGCGTCGAACCGGTTCGGATCGGCGCTGCTCGTGTCGCCACCCAGCAGCAGCGCGCGCATGGCCAGGACCCGGTCGCCGTCGCTCAGCCCGGGCGCGCAGGGGTCCGGCGCCGGCGCCGCGCCGTAAGGCGACGCTCGCACCGCCGGGGTGGTGCGGCCGGCTGCTAGCAGCGCTTCGTTGCGCCGGCGCCGGTGCAAGCTGCGGTCCGGCCGCCTGAGGGCGGCCCATACGGTCAGGCTGCCGACGCCGGCAATGATCGCGCTGCCGAGCAGGATCAGGCTGGCGACTGAACTCATGTCTCACCTCATGCAAGGGGCGCTTGCGCGCCGCGCCCGCCCCGGGCGCGCAGCAAGAGCCGGTATCCGGGCTATCGGTCGCCAGCCGGACTTTCTTGAGGGTGACTTTCAGCCTCCCGGCACGGCCGCCTGCAGCGGGCGCTGGTTGATGGCGTTGAGTGGCCTGTACGCGGCGCTGGCGCTGGTGATGGCGTACAACCCCGCGCTCCGGACCGCCGCGGCAGCCGCACCGGGCTTAGACTGGCAGCTTCACGGATCGACCATGTCCTCCACCCCCATCGAGCTGCTGCAGCGCATGCCGATCTTCGGCGCGCTGCGCGACGACACGCTGGCCTTTCTGCTCGGCCTGATGCGACCGCTGTCGATGCGCGCGGGCGAATACTTCTTCCGCCAGAGCGATGGTGCGACCGGCCTGTTCGTGCTCGAGGCCGGCAGCGCCAGCGTGCTCAAGGGCTGGGACGGGCGCGAGGTCCTGTTGCGCCGCCTGCAGGCGGGCGACTGCTTCGGCGAGATGGCACTGATGGATCTGATGGCGCGCAGTGCATCGGTGCGGGCCGACGAGGATTGCCTGGCGCTCGAGCTGCACGGCGACGACCTGTACCGGCTGTTCGAACACGACCTCGAGCAGTTCACGCTGATCCAGATGAACCTGGGCCGCGAGGTCAGCCGCCGGCTGCGTGCCACCGACGAGCTGCTGTTCCGCATCCAGATGGGTGCCGGCTCGCTCGGCAACACGCCCCCGATCCGTGTGGTCTGACGCGGCGGCAGCGCTCATTCGCAGCGTCGTCAGAGTGCAGCAGTTCGGGCCTGCCGATCACATGGATGGGGCGGGACTGTGGCGGTCGGGTTGGTGGCTTCGATCCCTTCGTGGCCAGCTCCCGGCGCTTCAGGCTGCGGTCGCCGCAGCCGTGCGTGCCGCGATGAAGCCACCGGCCACGGCGCTGAGCAGCCCGTTGCCCGAAAGATAGCCCCAGGCCGCGTTGCCCGAGACGCCACGCGCCGCGCCACCGGCTGCCAGCAGGTTGGGCAGCGCGGTGCCGTCTTCGCGCAGCACGCGGCAATCGGCGTCGATGTCCAGGCCGCCCTGGGTATGGAAGAGGGCACCGGTGACCTTGATCGCGTGATACGGCGGCTGCAGCCTTGTGCTGCCGAGCGTGCGGCCCAGCAGCGCGGCATCGCAGCCGATCAGGGCCGCCAGGGCCGCCCCGTCAGCGGCCGTGCGCAGCGCGCCGGCGGCCTCGGCTTGCACGAAGTCCGGAAAGGCGCGGCCGAGCGCCAACAGCCGCGGGTCGAAGACATCCCACGCGATGCCGCCCGGCTGCGCCAACACCTGCAGCGACGCTTCGGAGTAACCCGCCGTCTCGTCGTGGAAACGCTCACCTCGACGGTTGATCTGCACGCCGCCTTCCATCATCAGCGCCCAGCTGATCAAGACACCCTGCGGCAGCGCCCACGAGCCGTGACCCTGGTAGCCACCCAGGTCGGCCAGCCGGGCGCCAAGCTGGCGACCCCATTCGATGGCGCTGCCGTCGTTGCCGGCATGGCCGGCGTAGGGGGCGTCGCGCATCGCGGGCAGCAGTTGCTGCACCAGCGCGCGGTTGCCGCCGAAGCCGTTGCAGGCCAGCAGCAGCGCCCGGCAGGCCAGGTACTCGACCTGTCCGTCCGGACGCCGGTAGCCTACGCCCAGCACCCGGCCCTGCGCGTCGCAGCACAGTTCGCGCACCAGCGCGTGGGTCACCAGCAGGGCACCGGCGCGGCTGGCGGCGGCATCGAGCGCGCAGACCAGCGCAGCGCCGGTGCGCTCGGGCAGCGCATGCATGCGGCGCACGCCGTGGCCGGGGTAGAGAAAGCCGTCGAGCAGCTCGAAGCGCAGGCCGTGCCGCTCTTGCAGGGCGTCGAGTGCGGGTGCGATGGCCTCGGTGTAGGCGCTGACCAGGTGCGTGGCTGCCGTGCCCCGCGCCTTGGCCTGGATGTCGGCGCCGAAGCGCAGCGGGCTGTCGTCGTCCACACCGGCTTGACGCTGAACCCGCGTGCCGGCAGCCGGGATGAAACCGGACGACAGCGCGGTCGACCCCTGCGGCCGGGCGTCGCGTTCGAGCAGCACGCAGTCGATCCCTGCGTCGCGCAGCATCAGCGCGGCGGTCAGCCCGCAGGCCCCGGCGCCGACGATCGCCACCGGCACCTCGGGCGTGCCGGCGGGCAGGGCG
>JANOJJ010000722.1:0-3262 GCA_031408155.1 Rubrivivax sp. | reverse complement strand
GCGGTAAGCGCGATGGGTCGAGAGCGCCGCACGGCGGCCTCGATGATGGCATCCCAGGCCGGCACGCCGTGGTCCCGGTCCTGCTCGATCTGATCGATCAGGATGACCGAGGTACGCATAGTCATGCCCAACAGCACGATCACGCCAAGCAGAGCTGCGCTGCTCGAAGCGCCTGACGACCTCGTTGCAGTGCAGCAGTGTCGAGCCTGCGGGCAACTGCCCGTCGATGCGCACCATCAGGCGCTCGGTGGCGGTGTTGAGCGCACCACCGCCGTCGACCGCGTTTTGCGCATTGATCTGCGTCAGCACCTGGGTCATGTCGATGCCCGGCTGGGCCAGTTTCTTTTGCTAGATCTCGACGAAGACACGCTCGGCCTGTATCCCGTACGGCTGCACCTTGGCCACGTGTTCCACCCGCAGCAGTCGGTCGCGCACGCGATCGGCATACTGGCGCAGTTCCTCCGGGCTTAAGCCATCGGCCGACAGCGCGAAGATGGAGCCCAAGACAGCCCCAAAGTCGTCGTTGAGGCCCGGCCCGATCACCCCCGCCGGCAGCGTGTTGTGCATGTCGACGATGCGCTTGCAGGCCTGATAGAAGCTGTTGGCGACATCGCACTACTTCTGGCTGGAAGTCTGGCCGCGAGCATGCCACCCGCAACGGCAGGCTCAACAACGCGACGGACAGGTGCTGGATTCAGTTCATCGGGGAGTTGCCCTGGCGGTGGAAATCGCTGCGGCGCAGGCGACTGATCGAGCTGAGAACTTGCCTTGATCGCGTCAATGACTGATCGGTCAGTCATTTGGACAACGGTTTGCGATCTGTCAAACGCGTGCCCGCGCGCTGGCTCCACCCGAGGCCGGGCGACAATCCACCCGTGGGTGTAGATCACTACGAAAATTTTCCTGTTGCCTCGGTGCTGTGTCCGCCCGCACTGCGCCCGGCCGTTGCCGCGATCTACTGGTTCGCGCGCACCGCCGACGACATTGCCGACGAAGGTGACGCCGCGGCCGACCAGCGGCTGGCAGACCTGGCGGCCTATCGCGCAGACCTCGAGGCCGCATTGGCCGGCGGTACCGGGACTGTCAGCCGCCGTTGGACCCAGGTGTTCGACAACCTTGCCAGGGCGCACCGGCGCCATCGCTTTCCAGGGCCTTTGCTGCACGACCTGCTGAGCGCGTTCGAGCAGGACGTGCGAAACCCGCCCTACCCCGACCGCGCAGCGCTGCTCGACTACTGCAGCCGCTCGGCCAACCCGGTGGGGCGGCTGCTGTTGCATCTGTACGGCGTGCAGGGGACGCACGACGTGGCGCAATCCGACGCCATCTGCACGGCGCTGCAGCTGATCAATTTCTGGCAGGACCTGGGCGTTGACCAAAAGCGCGGCCGCAACTACCTGCCGGCGCAGGATCTGTCCGCCCTGGGCATCCAGTTGGTGCCAGGCCAACGGCCCGCCGATTCAGCCGGCCTGCGCGCGGCACTGCGAAGTCTGTGCGACTGGGCTGCGGAGCTGATGCTGCAAGGTGCCCCGTTGGCGTGCCGCCTGCCGGGCCGGGCAGGCTGGGAACTGCGTCTGGTGGTGCAAGGTGGCTTGCGCATCCTCGACAAGATCAGGCGCTTGGATCACGACACGCTGAGCGCGCGGCCGACGCTGGGCAAGCGCGACCTGCCGGTCTTGCTGTGGCGGGCCCTTTGCATGAGCCCCGGGCGCCCGGCATGACCCCCGAGCAATACGTGCAGCAAAGGGCCGCGCAAAGCGGCTCGTCGTTCTACTACGCGTTCCTGTTCCTGCCGCCCGAACGCCGAGCAGCGATCACCGCCTTCTATGCCTTCTGCCGCGAAGTTGACGACGTGGTCGACGAGGTCGACGAACCGGCGGTGGCGGCCACCAAACTGCACTGGTGGCGGCGCGAAGTGGTGGCACTCTACGAAGGGGTGCCCACCCATCCGGCAACCCGTGCTCTGCAAGCGCACCTTGCGCCATTCGCGATCCGGGCAGACCACCTCGCGGCGGTGATCGACGGCTGCCAGATCGACCTCGAGCAGTCCCGCTTCCTCGACTTCCAGGGGCTGGCCCGCTATTGCGACCTGGTCGCCGGCGTGGTGGGCGAAGTAGCGGCGCGGATCTTCGGTCACAGCAGCGACGCCACCTTGCAGTACGCCCACCGCCTGGGTCTGGCCTTGCAACTGACGAACATCATCCGCGACGTCGGCGAGGACGCCCGCCGAGGCCGCATCTACCTGCCGATCACGGAGTTGCAGGCACATGACGTCAAGGTCCACGAAATCCTCCAACGCGAGCCACCCTGGGGCTACAGCGAACGCTTTGCGGCGCTGATGCAGTTCCAGGCCCGGCGCGCGCAGACCACCTACGACGAAGCGCTGGCCCTGCTGCCCGAGGCCGACCGTGAAACCCAGCGCACCGGGCTGATGATGGCCAACATCTACCGCACGCTGTTGCGCGAGATCGAGCGCCAGGGCTTCCAGGTCCTGCACCAGCGTACGTCTCTGACGCCCTTGCGCAAACTGTGGATCGCCGCCCGCACGCGCTGGCGAGGTCGATGAGCGGCAGCCACGCCGGTCCAGGCCGGCCTCTGCGACTGGCTGTCGTGGGTGCCGGCTGGGCCGGCATCAGCGCCAGCGTCGCGGCAAGTCTGCGCGGCTGCCAGGTCACCTTGTTCGAGATGTCGCACCAGTGGGGCGGCCGCGCACGCAGCCATGCCGACAGCGGATTCGACAACGGCCAGCACATCCTGATCGGTGCCTACCGCGACACCTTCGCGTTGATGCGACAAGTGCGCGTGGACCCTGACCAGGTGCTGCTGCGCCACCCGCTGGCGCTGCTCATGGCCGACGGCCGCGGCATCGAACTGCGAGCCGGCCCCGCTGCACCTGCCTTCACGGCAGCCGTGCTGCGCTGCACGGCGTGGCGCTGGTCCGACAAGCTCAGGCTGCTGGCAGCCTGCGGCGCCTGGGCCGCAGCGGGCTTTCGCTGTGAGCCCGACCGCAGCGTGGCCGAGCTTTGCCGCTCACTGCCACCGGCTGTGAGGGCTTTGCTGATCGATCGTTTGTGCGTGTCCGCGCTCAACACGCCGGCGCATGAAGCCAGCGCCGCGGTCTTCATGCGGGTGTTGCGCGACGGTCTGTTCGGGGGGCCAGGTGCCTGCGACCTGCTGTTGCCGCGTCGGCCGTTGCATCACTTGCTGCCGGGGCCAGCCATCCGTTGGTTGAGCCAACGTGGTGCCCAGGTGCACGCGGGTCGGC
>JANOJJ010000695.1:0-4534 GCA_031408155.1 Rubrivivax sp. | reverse complement strand
ACACGGACTGTTCGTGCCTGGCGAGGAGCCGGAGCTCTGCGACGGCGCGCCCTGCAAGGGTCCAACCCGGCTGCGCTTTGCGCCTAGATTGGGCCCTTTCTGGGGCTCACGCGGGTGCGAGCGATTGCCTCTCAGCCTCTGTGGACCCCGGCGCGCGACGCTGGCGATGGCGTGGGACCAGTTCCACGTAAGCCTGCGGCCTTGCAATACTGCAATAGAATTTTTGGCTTCACCGAGCGCCGGTCCCCCGCGAGCGACAGCGCAAGCGACAGCGCAAACACAGCCCTCGAGACCACTCAGAGAAGCAACCACCAGAATGGCAACCTCCCCGCGCCCGGTCTTTCGCAACATCCACGTCACGCAACTCGCGTCGTACCGGCTGCCCCCGGCCGGCATCGTCTCGATCCTGCATCGCGTCAGCGGCGCGCTGATGTTCCTGTTGCTGCCCTTCATCATCTGGCTGTTCGACACCAGCCTGAGCTCCGAGGTCTCGTTCGAGCGCTTCGCCGCGGCCTTCAGCAGCGGCATCGGCTGGGTGCCGGGTTTGCTGGTCAAGCTCGTCACGCTGGCCCTGATCTGGGCCTACCTGCACCACCTGATCGCTGGTGTGCGTCACCTGTGGATGGACGTGACGCACAGCGTCACTCTGGAGCAAGGCCGCTCGTCGGCGCTAATCACGCTGGTGTCGAGCCTGCTGTTGACGGTGCTGCTGGGCGCCAAGCTGTTCGGCCTGTACTGAAGCCCGAGGAAGCCTCTCATGTCCATCAACTACGGTTCCAGGCGCATCGTCGTCGGCGCGCACTACGGCCTGCGCGACTGGCTCGCCCAGCGCGTCACGGCGGTGCTGATGACGCTGTTCACGCTGGTCGTGCTGGTGCAGGTGCTGCTGCCCGGCCCGATCGGCTACGACAAGTGGGCCGGCATCTTTGCCGCGCAGTGGATGAAGGTGCTGACCTTCGTCGTCATCGTCTCGCTGCTGCTGCACGTCTGGGTCGGCATGCGCGACATCTGGATGGACTACATCCAGCCCGTCGGCGTGCGCCTGGTGCTGCAGGTGGCCACGCTGGTGTGGCTGGTGGGGTGTGCCGGCTGGGCCCTGCAAGTGCTCTGGAGACTCTGAACACATGGCTGCTCTTTCCAAGCGCAAGTTCGACGTCGTCATCGTCGGTGCTGGCGGCTCCGGCATGCGAGCGTCGCTGCAACTGGCCCTGGCCGGGCTCAATGTCGCGGTGCTGTCCAAGGTCTTCCCGACCCGTTCGCACACGGTGGCGGCGCAGGGCGGCATCGGCGCCAGCCTGGGCAACATGTCCGAGGACAACTGGCACTTCCACTTCTACGACACCGTCAAGGGCAGCGACTGGCTGGGCGACCAGGACGCGATCGAGTTCATGTGCCGCGAGGCACCCAAGGTCGTGTACGAGCTCGAGCACTTCGGCATGCCGTTCGACCGCAACCCCGACGGCACGATCTACCAGCGTCCGTTCGGCGGCCACACGGCCAACTACGGCGAAAAACCGGTGCAGCGGGCTTGCGCCGCCGCCGACCGCACTGGCCACGCGATGTTGCACACGCTGTACCAGCGCAACGTGGCCGCGCGCACCAACTTCTTCGTCGAGTGGATGGCGCTCGACCTGCTGCGCGACGCCGACGGCGACGTGCTGGGCGTGACTGCGCTCGAAATGGAGACCGGCGAGATCCACATCCTGGAGGCCAAGACCACGCTGCTGGCGACTGGCGGCGCAGGGCGCATCTTCGCCGCCAGCACCAACGCCTTCATCAACACCGGCGACGGCCTGGGCATGGCCGCACGCGCCGGCATCCCGCTGGAAGACATGGAGTTCTGGCAGTTCCACCCCACCGGCGTGGCCGGCGCGGGCGTGCTGCTGACCGAAGGCTGCCGCGGTGAAGGCGCGATCCTGCGCAATGTCAACGGCGAGCGCTTCATGGAGCGCTACGCCCCGACGCTGAAGGACCTGGCGCCGCGCGATTTCGTCAGCCGTTGCATGGACCAGGAGATCAAGGAAGGGCGCGGCTGTGGTCCGAACAAGGACTACATCAACCTCGACATGACGCACCTGGGGGCCGACACCATCTTGAAGCGCCTGCCCAGCGTGTTCGAGATCGGCCACAACTTCGCCAACGTCGACATCACCAAGGAGCCGATCCCGGTGGTGCCGACCATCCACTACCAGATGGGCGGCATTCCGACCAACATCAACGGCCAGGTCGTCACGCCGAAGAACGGCAACCCCAACAGCGTGGTCAACGGCTTGTATGCGGTGGGCGAATGCTCCTGCGTCAGCGTGCACGGCGCCAACCGGCTGGGCACCAACTCGCTGCTCGATCTGCTGGTGTTCGGCCGCGCGGCGGGCGACCACATTGTCGCGTTCAACAACAAGCACCAGCTGCACAAGCCGCTGCCGGCCGACGCCACCGAGCGCACGCTGGCCCGGGTGGCGCGGCTCGACGGCAGCAGCAGCGGCGAATACGCACAGGACGTCGCCAATGACCTCCGCAGCGCGATGCAGTTGCACGCCGGCGTCTTCCGCACCCAGTCCAGCATGGACCAAGGCGTGGTCAAGATCGCGGCGCTGCGCGAGCGCGTCCAGGCCATCACGCTGAAGGACAAGAGCCGGATCTTCAACACCGCCCGCATCGAGGCGCTGGAGGTCGAGAACCTGATCGAGTGCGCGCAGGCCACGATGGTCTCGGCTGCGGCGCGCCACGAATGCCGCGGCGCTCACACCGTGAAGGACTACGAGCGGCTGGCCGACGACGCCGAGTTTCCGCTCGGCCGCAACGACCGCGAGTGGATGAAGCATTCGTTGTGGCATTCGCGCAGCAACCTGCTCGAGTACAAGCCGGTCAAGCTCAAGCCGCTGACGGTCGACTCCGTTCCGCCCAAGGTCCGCACATTCTGACAAGCGAAGGCAGCCCCGTCATGACGAAGAGAGCTTTTCAACTCTACCGCTACGACCCCGACAAGGACGCCAAGCCCTACATGCAGACGCTCGAGGTCGAGCTCGACGGCAGCGAGCGCATGCTGCTCGACGCGCTGATGAAGCTCAAGGCGATCGACCCCTCCTTGAGCTTTCGCCGCAGCTGCCGCGAAGGCGTGTGCGGGTCGGACGCGATGAACATCAACGGCAAAAACGGCCTGGCCTGTCTGACCAATATGCGCGACCTGGCGGGCACCGTGGTGCTCAAGCCGCTGCCCGGGCTGCCGGTGGTGCGCGACCTGATCGTCGACATGACGCAGTTCTTCAAGCAGTACCACTCGATCAAGCCGTACCTGATCAACGAGTCGCTGCCGCCCGAGACCGAACGACTGCAGTCACCGGAAGAGCGCGACGAGCTCAACGGCCTGTACGAATGCATCCTCTGCGCCAGCTGTTCGACCAGCTGCCCGAGCTTCTGGTGGAACCCCGACAAGTTCGTCGGCCCGGCCGGCCTGCTGCAGGCCTACCGCTTCATTGCCGACAGCCGTGACCAGGCCACCGCCGAGCGGCTGGACAACCTCGAAGACCCGTACCGGCTGTTCCGTTGCCACACGATCATGAACTGCGTCGACGTCTGCCCCAAGGGCCTGAACCCGACCCGGGCGATCGGCAAGATCAAGGAGATGATGGTGCGTCGGTCGGTCTAGGCGACGGTGCCGGATTCAGCCAAGCTGCACCATGACGGCCGCCCCCGAACTCGACCGCGCACTCGATGCCCGCTCGTTGAGCAAGCTGAAATGGCGCTGCCGGCGTGGGCTGCTTGAGAACGACCTCTTCATCGAGCGCTTCTTCCGCCACCACGAGGAGACGATCACGACAAGGCAGGCCGCAGGACTCGCCGTCCTGATGGACCTGGCTGACCACGATCTGCTGGACCTGCTGCTCGCCCGTCGCGAGCCGCAGGGAAATCTCGACCGACCAGAAGTCCGTGAGGTGCTGGCCATGCTGCGGCGCCGTCCTGCGAACCCGATCTGAATCGAAAGGCCAAGCGATGACCCCCTCCGACGTGAAAGCCACCCTGTCGTTCTCGGACGGCAGCCCGAGCATGGAACTGCCGATCTACAAGGGCTCGATCGGGCCCGACGTGATCGACATCCGCAAGCTGTACGGCCAGACCGGCAAGTTCACCTACGACCCGGGCTTCCTAAGCACGGCGTCGTGCAACTCGACCATCACCTACATCGACGGTGACAAGGGTGAACTGCTGTACCGCGGCTACCCGATCGAGCAGCTGGCCACGCAGTGCGACTTTCTCGACACCTGCCACCTGCTCCTGTACGGCGATCTGCCGAATGAGAAACAGCAGAAGGACTTCCACAAGCTCGTCACCAACCACACGATGGTCAACGAGCAGATGCAGTTCTTTCTGCGCGGGTTCCGCCGCGACGCGCACCCGATGGCGGTGATGACCGGGCTGGTCGGCGGCCTGTCGGCCTTCTATCACGACAGCACCGACATCACCAACCCGAAGCATCGCGACATCTCCGCGATCCGCCTGATCGCGAAGATGCCGACGCTGGTGGCCATGGCCTACA
>JANOJJ010000612.1:0-4256 GCA_031408155.1 Rubrivivax sp. | reverse complement strand
GCCGACCTGCAGCTCACGCGCCCAGGCCACCATGGCCGCGGTGGGCATGGAGCCTTCGAGCACGACCTCGAGCTCGGAGCTCTGGTGGCCCGACAGGTCGAGCACCATCGACTCGTCGATCTCGATCTGCTGCGCGTCGGGCAGCAACTCTTCCAGCGTCTCGAGCCGCTCCATCATCTCGCGCAGACGCTCGTCGGGGATGACCGCCGCACGCGCGGTGAAAGCCGCCGCCAGCGAGTTGTTCAAGTGCTGGATCTGCTCGTCCTGCCTGGCGGCATCCATGCCGGCCGCGGTCATGCCTTCGCGCAGTTGCTTGAGCAAGGGCGGCAGGCGCCGGATCACCTCGGCACGCTCCTCGCGCGTGACCTTGGCGCTGGCCGACCAGATCAGGTCGGCCGCCGCGCGCTTCATCCTGCGGGTCGGTTCGCCCTGGCCGCCGTAACGCACCGCAGCCGTGGCCAGTACGTCGGCCCAGGTGTGGAACAGAAACTGGCGCACGCCTTCCTGCACCGGCATCTCGTTGAGCATGCGGCGCAGCTCGATCGTGTACTGGATCGCCAGCGTCTCGCGCTGCTCGACCTGCTGGGCCAGTGAGACGCCCTTCTTGGTGGCCTCGTTGTGGTCGCGGAAATAACCCTCGAGGAACTTCTCGAACTCGGTCAGCACGGTCTGGAACACGCGCCGGCCGGTGTCGGGGTAGGCCTCGACCACCTGCACGATGCGCTTGATCTCCCGCTCCAGTGCCTCACCGACCTGGGCCGAGGTGTCGAAGCCCATCACGCAGGCGCCCATGCGGTCGATCAGCCGTCGCGCCGGGTGGTCGGTGGTGGCAAAGAAGTCGGGCTCGGACACCGCCACCCGCAGCACCGGCATCTGGAGCCGGGCAAACCACACCCGCACCGCGGCCGGGATTCGGTCTTCAGTCAGGATGCTCTGAAACAACAGCGCCACGATCTCGATCGTGGCCCGCTCTTCGGGCGATGCGGCTGCCTTCTTCAGCTCTTGCTTGCGCTGGTGCAGCTCTTCCAGCATCGCTGGCGTGGTGACCTGCATGGCGCGCTGGGTGGTGGCCGAAAAGCGCCTTCGAACCCCGGCCTGCGCTGTATCGATGGCCTGCGCCAGACCGGGCGACAACGGCGCCGACCCGGTCGGCTGGCCAAAGCGCGGCAGATGCCGGCCAACCAGGCGATTCAGGCGCAGCAACACGGCCTCGGCATGTTCGCCGCTGCGCGGCAACGATGCAGAGCGCGTCATGAGGCGGGTCTCCTCACCCACGCCGCCGTGCCCCGTGCGCACGAAGCCGCCGCTGATGGTGGGGTCGAACGTCTGCTGCGACCCCCCCTGGTTGCCGAAGTTGGATCCCTGTGGCGACGACCCGCCGCCACCACCTGACCAGCCGGTCGAAGACTGAGGATTGGTTCTCGACCGGCGGATGAAGGGTCGCAGGTCGACCTCGGGCAACACCCCCTGCTCGATCAACCAGCGGTTGGTGTCGTGGTAGGCCTCTTCGACCAGGTGGGCGAACTCTTCGTGCAATGTAGGCTGCAACTCGCGCCAGCTGATCAGGCTCAGGCCGCCAATGCGCCAGGCCTCGAAGACCACACGGGCCAACACATGGGCGCGCAGCAGGTCATGTGCTTCGAGCTCGGTGCGCCCCTCCAGGGTCGCCACCCGGCTTCGCAGGTCGGAAAACTCCCAGGACGCGCGGTCCATGATCGCCAGCGCCAGCCGCGACGTGATGATTTCGAGCTCGATCGTGTCGTCATCCACCAGCGACAGCGGGCCGGGCCGCCCCGGCAGCGACAGGTCACCCAGGCGTAAGGTCGAGGCCCCGTGTACCTGGGCATGGCGCAGGCCGGTCACCATCGACCGGTGCCAGGTCTTTGCGCCTTTCTGCAGTTCTTGCCATAGGTCACGGCGCCGCATGAACAGCGCATGCTCGGCCGGCTTGTCGATCAGCGAGCGTGAGCCTTCGAGCGCCGCCTGCACCACCGCGGCCAGGTTGCGCACCACTTCCTCGACGTACATACGCCGCGCCTGGGTGGCGATTTGCGAGGGAGCTGCGCTGGTCGCCATGGTGCGCGAGATCGTGGTTTTCGTGAAATCCTGACGGTCGAATGACTCTACACCACCGCCCCCGAGTTGGGATCGTTGGGGTCGTGGTCCCGGCTGGCCTTGACAAGGTCGTCGCGCTTGACTCCGAGCCACATCGCGATGCCGGCGGCCACGAAGATCGACGAGTAGATGCCGAACAGAATTCCGATCGTCAGCGCCACCGCGAAGTAGTGCAGCGTGGGGCCGCCGAAGATCAGCATCGACAGCACCATCATCTGCGTCGAGCCGTGGGTAATGATGGTCCGGCTGGTGGTGCTGGTGATGGCGTGGTCGATCACCTGCGGCGTGGTCAGCTTGCGGAACTTGCGGAAGGTCTCGCGGATGCGGTCGAAGATCACCACCGACTCGTTGACCGAATAGCCCAGCACCGCCAGGATCGCCGCCAGTACCGCGAGCGAGAACTCCCACTGGAAGTAGGCGAAGAAGCCCAGGATGATCACCACGTCGTGCAGGTTGGCCACGATGCCGGCGATCGAAAACTTCCACTCGAAGCGGAACGCCAGGTACGTCATGATGCCCAGCACCGTCACGGCCAGTGCCAGCGCGCCGTCCTGCGCCAGTTCGGCGCCGACCGAGGGGCCGACGAACTCGGTCCGACTGAGCTTCAAGGGCTCGGCACCGGTTGCCGTGCTGCACGACTGCCGGCTCACCGCTTCGCCTTGCGGCGTGACGTACTGCTTGGCCGCGACGCTGCCGCCTTCGGCCTTGCACAGAGCGCCGAAGACGAAGGCAGCCAGGTCGGCCTGTTTCATCCCGTCGCGCACCGGCAGCCTGATCAACACGTCGCGCGAGGTGCCGAAGTTCTGCACCTGCACCTCGCCCAGGTTCAGCGCCTCGACGGCGCTGCGCGTGCGGCCGATGTCGGCCGTCTGCGTGTATTCCACCTCGAGCACCGTGCCGCCAGTGAACTCGATCGACAGGTGCAGCCCGCGCGAAACAAGAAAGAACACCGCCAGCGCGAAGGTGATGAACGAGACGACATTCAGCACCAGCGCATGGCGCATGAATGGAATGTCGCGTTGGATCCTGAAGAACTCCATGCTGCCTCCGAATCAGCGCTCGGCAACCGACGACGTGCTGCCGTCAGCGTCACCGTTACCGACGCCACCGCCACCGCCACCGCCGGGCCGCCAGATCTGGCCGATCGACACCACCTTCAGGCGCTTCTGCCGCCCGTACCACAGGTTGACCAGACCGCGCGAGAACACCACTGCCGAGAACATCGAGGTCAGGATGCCCAGGCAGTGCACCACCGCGAAGCCGCGCACGGGCCCCGAGCCGAAAGCCAGCAGCGCCACGCCGGCGATCAGCGTCGTGACGTTGGAGTCGAGGATGGTGCCCCAGGCGCGTTCGTAACCGGTGGCGATGGCCGCCTGCGCTGGCGCGCCGCCACGCAGCTCTTCGCGCACGCGCTCGTTGATCAGCACATTGGAGTCGATCGCCATGCCCAGCGTCAGCGCGATGGCCGCGATGCCCGGCAAGGTGAGCGTGGCCTGCAGCATCGACAGCACGGCAATCAGCAGCAACAGGTTGAAGCCCAGCGCCAGCGTCGAGAACACGCCGAACAGCAGGTAGTAGGCGCACATGAAGAGCGCGATCGCCGCAAAGCCGTAGGTCACGCTGGCAAAGCCCTTGGCGATGTTCTCGGCGCCCAGGCTGGGGCCGATGGTGCGTTCTTCGATGATCTCCATCGGCGCGGCCAGCGAACCGGCGCGCAGCAGCAGCGAAGTGTCGGTCGCCTCGGCGGTGGTCATGCGGCCGGAGATCTGGAAGCGCGCGCCGAGTTCGCTGCGGATCACCGGTGCCGTCACCACCTCGCCCTTGCCCTTCTCGAACAACAGGATGGCCATGCGCTTGCCGACGTTTTCGCGCGTCACGTCGCGGATGATGCGGGCGCCCTTGGCGTCGACCGTCAGGTTGACCGTGGGCTCCTGCGTCTGACCGTCGAAGCCGGGCTGAGCGTCGGTCAGGTTGTCGCCGGTCAACACCACCTGGCGGTAGACGATCAGCGGCTGGCCGCCGCGCTCGACATAGCGTTCGCTGCCGAAGGGCACCGGGCCGCCGCCGCGCTCGGCCGCTTTCGCCTCGGCGGTCTCGTTGACCATGCGCAGCTCGAGCGTCGCGGTGCGGCCGATGATGTC
>JANOJJ010000610.1:0-2504 GCA_031408155.1 Rubrivivax sp. | reverse complement strand
GCCGACCTGCAGGCCGCGCTGGCACGGCACCTGTGCCGTTGCGGCACGCACTGGCGCATCGTGCAGGCGGCGCGGGAGGCGCTGGGCCTGTGATGAGCGCGTGGCCGGCCGACATCGCGAACAACCCGCGGCTGTCGCGCTGGGTGCGTGTGGCAGCCGATGGTGTCGTCGAAGTCGATGCCGGCAAGGTCGAGCTCGGCCAGGGCCTGGCGACGACGCAACTGCAGATCGCCGCCGACGAGCTGGAGCTGGCGCCAGGGCAGATCCGCCTGCGGCTGGGCGACACGGTCCACGGCCCGGACCAGGGGCTCACGGCGGGCAGCAACTCGACCGAGGTCGGCGCGATGGCGCTGCGCCGAGTCTGCGCCGAGGTGCGCACCCTCTTCGTGCAGGCCGCCGCGCAGCGGCTCGGCGTGTCAGCGGCTGCGGTGCGGGTCGAGCAAGGCCGCTTCAGTAGCGCCGGCCGCAGCCTCGGCTATGCCGACCTGGCGGGCGATGTCGACCTCGATCGTGCAGCCCGCGGCGACGTACCGCCCAAGCCACCCGCTGCACGTCGCATCGCGGGCCAGTCGCTGCCGCGCCCGGACCTGCAGCGCAAGCTCTTCGGCGCCGGCTTCGTGCACGATGTCGAATGGCCCGGCATGCTGCATGGCCGTGTCGTGCGGCCCCCGAGCTGCGCCACGCAGCGGCCGCACTTCGACACCGCAGCGCTGCAGGTCCTGCGCGCCCTGCCTGGCGTGCACACGCTGCACATCGACGGCGGCTGGATCGGTGTGGCCGCCACCCGCGAGGAGCAGGCCATCGCAGCCGCCGAGGCCGTGCAGCGCGCGGCGCGCTGGAGCGCTCCAGCGCTGCGCCCCGAGGGCGACGACGAGCAGCGCTGGCTGCGCACGCTGCCCGCCGAAGCCAGCGTAGTCGACGAAGGCCGGGCAGACGCGATGCCCGCGGTGCATCACTTCGAGGCCGACTACTCGCGCCCCTTCGTCGCGCACGCATCGATCGGACCGTCGTGCGCGCTGGCGCGCTGGGACGGCAACTGCCTCAGCGTCTGCAGCCACACCCAGGGCGTGTTCACGCTGCGCCGCGAACTGGCCGGGTTGTTCGGCATCCTGGCCGAGCAGGTGACGGTGACCCACGCCGACGGCGCCGGCTGCTACGGGCACAACGGGGCCGACGATGCGGCGGTGGATGCCGCCATGCTGGCCCGCGCGGCGTGCCGCCCGGTGCGCCTGCAGTGGTCGCGCGAGGACGAACTGGCCTGGTCGCCGGTGGGTCCGGCGATGTCGGTGCGCATTGCCGCCGCGCTGGATGCGCAGGGCCGCATCGTCGACTGGCAGCATGACACGTGGAGCTTCAGCCACGCGCAGCGGCCCGGGCTGACGCCCGAGCTGAGCTGCCTGGCGAGCGCGCTGCGCGATCCACCGGCAGCGCCGCGTCCGCTGCGCGACTTTGCCCTGCCAGCCGGCGGTGGCCAGCGCAACGCAGTGCCGATCTACGACCTGCCTTCGCGGCGGATCGGCTACCGGCTGTTGCCGGCGCCGCCGCTGCGGACCTCGGCGCTGCGCTCGCTCGGTGCCCACGCCAACGTCTTCGCCATCGAGAGCGCGATGGACGAGCTCGCCGCCCTCGCCGGCCAGGACCCGCTGGACTTCCGTCTCGCCCACCTGAACGACACCCGGGCCATCGCCGTGTTGCGGGCTGCGACCGATGCCGCGGGCTGGCGCGCCCCATTGCAGACGGCCCGGCGCGACGGCGCGGTGCGCGGCCGCGGCCTGGGCCTGGCCCGCTACAAGAACAGCAGCGCCTGGTGCGCCGTGGTAGTGGAGGCCGAGATCGCCGAACGCATCGCGCTGGAGCACGTCTGGGTGGCGGTGGACGCCGGCGAGGTGGTGCACCCCGACGGCCTCGCCAACCAGATCGAGGGCGGCGTGTTGCAGGCAGCCAGCTGGACGCTGAAGGAAGCCGTGGCCTGGAGCACCCAGGGCAGCACCACCCGCAGCTGGGCTGACTACCCGATCCTCGGCTTCGACGAGCTACCGCGAACGCTGCAGGTGGCGGTCCTGTCCGACCCGGCACAGCCGCCACTGGGCGTGGGCGAGTGCGCCGCCGGTCCGACTGCGGCCGCCATCGCCAACGCGCTGGCCGATGCATTGGGCCTGCGCGTGCGGCACCTGCCGCTCAGCCCTGGCAGGCTGGCGCGCGCCGCCGGCACCTGAGATTTGCGTGACATCGACAATCTCGCTTGGTCTCTGGCAGCAAAGCAGCAGATCCTGGTCTCGCGTTCCTTCGGAATGGCCGTCACCGATGTCGCTGGCCGTGGGCTTGTGCTTGAAGTCTCAATGTGCAGTACCGATCGCGCTGCGCTGGGTCGGATTCGGGTAGCAGTTCTGTGGCAGCCCGAGGTCTGGTTCCGAAGTCGCCGGCCGGCCATGAAGTGACGGCCAGACCCGCGCCAGAGTCCAGACCTTCAACGCGATCGTCCGAGCGTCGACTCCCATCAATTG
>JANOJJ010000592.1:0-4766 GCA_031408155.1 Rubrivivax sp. | reverse complement strand
CCTTGTACCTGGCGCGGGCGTTGTCCCTGGCTTCCTTGGCCGCGGCTTCGACCGCGCTCATCTTCGCGTTCAGCTCGTCGAGCTGGGCCTTCATCCTGTCGATGTACTCGTCGCGCTTGGTCATGGACGTCCCTAGGTTCGGTCGAGGGCATCAGGATGACGCCCCACCTGCTGCCGAGCTTGGTGCGGCGAGCACCGCGTGTCTGTGCGCTGGCCAACTTGCCAGGCTCGACAACGTGCTGCTGCGACCTGCTCGGCCGGGTACGGTCGGGGCCGTCGTGGACGACTTTGGGTCATAGTAGGCAGGTGCGATCCCGCCTCCCCCGGTTGCAGACACGCGGCGTCCGCGCGCTGGTTTGCGCGACGGCCGCGGTCCTCTTGTTCTGTTCCATCTGGATCGTGGTGCCGGCGCCAAACATGTTGCTCTTGCCGTTGGCGGTGGGCGTGCCGGAACTGAGTCCACTTCTGTTGGCTGCGTCGCTGATCGTCTTTGCCCTGGCTCTGCAGGCCCGGCGAGGAACCACGGGCACCGTGGCGGTGACCTGCTCGGGGATCGCGGCCGTGCTTTGTGCGTGGCCGCTGTTGCAGTTGCCGGCCGTCGTTGCGCGCTTCGACGAGGCGCTGCCGCGGCCCGCCGGCAGCGCCCTGCGGGAGTACCCGCTGAGCCTGACCGCGCTCGTGCGCGGGCTGGATGTTGGCGCTGCGCGCATCACGCGCGGTATCCAGGTCGGCTCGCCCGGCGGCTCGGCGCTGACGGTCGACGTCTATCGACCCGCATCGGCCGGACGGTTTCCGATCATCGTGCAGATCTACGGCGGCGCCTGGCAGCGCGGCGTGCCGGGTGACAATGCGGCCTTCGCACAGTACTTCGCGGCGCGCGGTTACGTGGTGTTCGCGATCGACTACCGCCACGCACCGAAGTGGCAGTGGCCGGTACAGATCGAAGACGTGCGTGCGGCGCTGGCCTGGATTGCCGCGCACGCAGACGAGTACGACGGCGATCGCAGCCGGACTGCGCTGATCGGGCGGTCGTCGGGCGCGCAGCTCGCCTTGTTGGCGGCCTATGAGGCCAGACCGGCTGCAGTGTCGGCGGTCGTGAGCTACTACGGTCCGACTGATCTTGCGCAGGGCTGGCGGGTGCCCCCTCGCCCGGACCCGTTGAATGTGCGCGCGGTACTCGAAGCCTATCTCGGCGGCACGCCCGACGAAGTCCCGCGTCGCTACAGCGAGGCTTCACCGATCTCGTACGTGGCGGCTGCCGTGCCGCCTACGCTGCTCGTGTACGGCACACGCGACCACATCGTCGAGCCCTATTTCGGGCGCGATCTTCACCAGCGCCTGCGCGCTGCCGGCGCGTCGTCGGTGCTGCTCGAGATTCCCTGGGCCGAGCACGCGTTCGACGCGCTCCCGAGCGGCCTGGCAGGTCAACTCCTGCTCGCCTACACCGAACGATTCCTGGCCGACGCGCTGAGGTGACGCTTCGTGGCGGCAGCGCTTCGACGTGCAGCCGCTGCGCCCGGACTCGCACGCGATGACCTGATCGGCAACGACGCCGGCCGGTTACCGGTTGCAACGGCGCAAGCGGATTCCTGTTCCCACCGGACCCGTCCATCACTCTCACAACCGCAACCGACGACGTTCAAACTGCCCTGGCCGACCTGCTGCGGGCCCTGCGCGCGCGCGACGCGGCGTGACCGACCGCACGCTGTCGCGCCACGCATCGAAGCGCCGCGCCGGCGTTCATCTGCCGATCCGATGCGCCACCGGCGTGGCGGGCATACCCTGAGCGGAACCCTGCGACCTGCAGGCTCCTGGCGCGGGGTGCGCGCCGCAGCACCTGGAAGGCACAGCATGGCCTACGACGCACATGACACCGCGGTGATGACCCGCATCAACCGTCACATCCTGGCGTCCAACAAGGCCCACCCAGCGGCCACGGTGGCCGAGAAGCTGGAGTTCGCCTGGAGCGCCAACATCGCCGAGCGCGAAGGCGACCCGACCAACATCATCGGGCGCGACGCCGACTACTACTTCGCTGCGCGCAAGGAGGTTTCGGCCAGCGACGGCGGCGGCGTCAAGGGCGCCAAGGCGGCGGTGGGCAACCTGGCCTGGGTGGTGTATGCCGGCGTCAAGCTCGGCGCCGAGGCGGTGGGCCACCCCGAATGGACGCGCACCGACAAGGACAAGCCCAACGCCCCGGTCGGCGGCCTGACCTGGATGAACCGCGGCTCAAGCGACGGCTTCACGGACGTGGGCAGCAAGGTCGGCGACGCGGCGCTGCACTTCGCGCCCTCGCCCTGAGGCGGCAGCACCCAGGGCCGGCCACGGGTTTGTCGGTCAGCGCCTGTCCGGCCCAACCCGGCGCCGAAGCCGCGCTGGTGGTCAGCGGCAATGCCAGGCGAGCCTTGCGTTCGGCCGGCGCGCCGGCGTCGAACGCGCGGCGTGCAAATGGACGAGCGAGGACCAGCGAGGGCCAGCCAGCAGACTCGAGGCGCACTCAAAGCGCTGCGAATACCCGCCCACCCTGCACCGTGCCCCACACCCGCACGTCCTTCAGCGCCTCGGGCGCAACCGCCGTGGGGTCGTCGTTCAGGACACAGAAGTCGGCCCGCTTGCCGCATTCGATGCTGCCGAGCCTGTCATCCAATTTGAGTGTTATGGCGGCGCCGAGCGTGATCGCACGCAGCGCCTCGGCGACCGAGATGCGCTGCTGCTCGCCGAGCACGCGAGCGCTGGCGGTGCGCCGGTTGACCGCGCACCAGGCCGTGAACAGCGGCCCAGCGGCGTGATCGGGGCGTCGGAGTGGATCGCCAAAGGCACGCCGGCGTCGATCGCCGATCGACACGCGTTCATGCGTTCAGCGCGCTCCGGGCCTACCGTCAACGCGTAATGCTGGTCACCCCAGTAATGGTGGTGATTGGCAAACAGGTTGACGCACAGGCCCAGCGCCTTCATGCGACGAAACTGCGCATCGTCGGCCAACTGGCAATGCTGCAGCGTGAAGCGGTGGTCGGCGCCCGGCGTGCTGGCCAGTGCCTGCTGCAGGCAGTCGAGCACCAGTTCGGTGGCTTCGTCGCCGTTGGTGTGGGTGTGCACCTGCACGCCCTGCTGCAGCGCCAGCGCGTAGACCTCGCGCATCGCTTCGGGCGCGGTGTACCACAGGCCGTTGGGCTTGCCGTTGTAGTAGCCGGGCCAGCGCAGCCGCGCGCTGTAGCCCTGGATCGAGCCGTCGGCCACCACCTTGATGCCCCCCAGGCGCAGCCGCTCGGTGCTGCGCTCGGCCAGGGCGCGCGCGCGCTGCACTGCGTCGGCCGGCGTGATGCCGATCAGGCGCAGCAGCGACACGATGCGCACCGGGTAGCGGTCTTCGCCGGTGATGCGTTCGAGCGTGGCCACCTCGTCGTCGGCCTGCGTTGCCGCCAGGTCGGTGGCGGTGGTGACGCCGGCGCGCACGCACAGGCGCGCAAAGTCGCGGATGCCGGTCTCGTCACCCGACAGGAAGGACCGGTTCAGCCCCACCTGGTCCAGCGCCGGCAGCATGGCTTCGGGGCCCTTGAGCTCGCCGGTCGGCAAGCCGTCGGCTCCGAGCGGGAACGCCGGGTGGTCGATGCCGGCGCGCAGGAAACCCGCTCGTTCGAGCGCGACGGTGTTGACGTTGAGGATGTGCGCGCTGGCATGCATCACGCCCACCGGGCGTGTGCTGCTCACGCGGTCGAGGTCGGTGCGCGTGCAACGACGTTCCAGCCAGGCGTGGCTGTCGCCCCGCGTCCCGAAGTAGATCGGGTCGAAGCCCCAGCCCACCACCGGCCCAGCAGCGCGCGCCGCGGCCGCCGTGAACAGCGCCGCCACCACCTCGTCGAGCGATTTCAGGCCCGGCCAGGTGCGACCGGCGGGGTCGATGGCGTCGAAATAGCCGCAGTACACGTAGCGCCACAAGGTGCCGGCCATCAGGTGGCAGTGGCCTTCAATCAGCCCCGGCATCAGCACTTGGCCGGCAAAGCGCCGGTCCAGCTTGTGCGCTCCCCAGCCCGACAGTTCGGCCAGCGAACCTGCGCCCAGGATGCGCCCGTCGCGCACCGCCACGTGCGTGGCCATGGCCCGCGACGGGTTCATCGTGATGATCTTGCGGGCTTCGTAGACAACGGTGTCGGTCATGATCAGGCGTCGTGGGGGCAGGGCAGGGCAGGGCAGGTGGCGTCAGGCGCTGATCGCGTCGCGCAGCTTGCCCACGATCTCGTCGATGTGGCCCTTTTCGGCGATCAGGGGCGGCGCCACGATCAGCGAGTCGCCGGTGCTCTTGAGGTTGAGGCCGATGTCATAGAGCTTCTTCTGCAGCTCGTGCCCGCGTGCGCCGGGGCCGCCGACCGCGGCCACCTCGACCGCGGCCATCATGCCGACCGAGCGGATGTCGATCACGCCCGGCGCGTCGGCCAGCGAGTGCATGGCGTCGATGAAGGTCGGGCTCATCGCGGCGGCGCGCTCGATCAGCTGTTCGTCGCGGAAGATGTCCATCATCGCCAGACCGGCCGCGCACGACGCCGGGTGTGCGCTGTAGGTGTAGCCGTGGAAGAACTCGATACCCTGTTTCGGGCCGGCATCGGTGATGGTGTCATAGATGTCCTGCCGGGCCGCCACCGCCCCCATCGGCTGTGCGCCGTTGGTGATGGCCTTGGCCATGGTCATCAGGTCGGGCGTCACGCCGAAGGCCTGGGCGCCGAAGTTGGCGCCCATCCGGCCCCAGCCGGTGATCACCTCGTCGAACACCA
>JANOJJ010000582.1:0-7499 GCA_031408155.1 Rubrivivax sp. | reverse complement strand
TGCCGATGTCGAGCTCGTTGGTTCGCATCTGCAGGATCGCGTCTTCGAGTTGGCGCGCCATTTGCAGCGGGTACCAGTCGGAACCCGCGGCTTCGATACCGGCCACGTCGCTCGGCTGCGTGCCGGTCGGCGCCTTGACCTTGAACACTGCGGTGCGCTTCGCGCGGTCGATCTCGACGCTGACGAACGCATAGCGCAGCGCATCGGCTTCGATGCTGACCTGCAACGGCGTCAGCGTCACGCCCTTGCCGTTGGCGGGGCGGTCGCTGCCGGCGGCGAGCTGCAGCGCTCGCTCCTGCACCCTGGCGGCGAACTGCGCCGGCTTGGCGATGTCGTCGACCAGCCGCCAGTCCTTGGCCTTCTGGCCACGCACGCCTTCGGTGGTGGTACAGAAGATGTCGGCCAGGTCGTGCCGCACATGGCGCTTGTCGGTCAAGCGTGTCAGACCACCCGTGCCGGGCAGCACGCCCAGCAGCGGCACCTCGGGCAGGCTGACGGCGCTGCTGCGGTCGTCGACCAGGATGATCTCGTCGCAGGCCAGCGCCAACTCGTAGCCACCGCCGGCACACGCGCCGTTGACGGCGGCCAGGAACTTCAGCCCGCTGTACCTGGAGCTGTCCTCGAAGCCGTTGCGCGTCTCGTTGGTGAACTTGCAGAAATTCACCTTCCAGGCATGGCTGCTCACGCCGAGCATGAAGATGTTGGCACCCGAACAGAAGACCTTGTCCTTCAGGCTGGTGACGACCACGGTGCGCACTTCGGGGTGCTCGAAGCGGATGCGGTTGAGCGCGTCGTGCAACTCGATGTCGACGCCGAGGTCGTAGCTGTTGAGCTTGAGCTTGTAGCCCTCACGCAGGCCGGCATCGGCGTCGACGTCGATCGCCAGCGTCGCAATGGCGCCGTCGAAGGTGAGCTTCCAGTGGTGGTACTGGGACGGGTGGGTCTGATATTCCACGCGGGTCGGTGCGGTCACGGCGGTCTCCTGGGGCGGCAGGACTCTGGCTTGATTCAAGATCGAATGACAGGCATGATACTTCATGTTTTTGCGCAATGCAATGCATTTTCATGCATGTTTGTCGCACCCCATCCGGATCAAGATAGGCGGACTATAGTGGTTGACACCGCCTGACCACGGGCCTAGAGTCCGTACACGCAACATAATGCATATTCTCGCCTGATCAAGCGTTGTCGAGGCCCCGAGACCAGAAGTCACCGAAAGGCACCCCATGCCCAGCACCACCGTCGAGCCCCCGGGCGAGCGCTTCAACTTCGCGCAGCACCTGCTGGCGCGTAACGCGCAGCGCGCGGACAAGGCCGCCTTCATCGACGACCTCGGCAGCCTGAGCTACGGCGAGCTGGCCGAGCGGGTGCGTCGCCTGGCCGCCGGCCTGCACAGCCTGGGGCTCAAGCGCGAGGAGCGTGTGCTGCTGCTGATGCACGACTGCAATGACTGGCCGGTGGCCTTTCTGGGCGCGATGTACGCCGGCATCGTGCCGGTAGCGGTGAACACGCTGCTGACGGCCGACGACTACGCGTACATGCTTGAGCACTCGCGCGCGCAGGCGGTGCTGGTGTCGGGCGCGCTGCTGCCGGCGCTGATGGCAGCGATGAGCAAGAGTGACCACGAGGTGGGCAAAGTCATCGTCTGCCGTCCGGCGGCGCCGCTGCACCCGGCCGAGGTCGAATTCGACGCCTTCATCCAGGCCCAGGCGCCGGCGCCGCGGCCGGCAACCACCAACGCCGACGACCCGGGCTTCTGGCTCTATTCCAGCGGCTCCACCGGGCAGCCCAAGGGCACCGTGCATTCGCACGCCAACCCCTACTGGACCGCCGAGCTGTACGGCAACGCCGTGCTCGGTCTGACCGCGGCCGACCTGTGCTTTTCAGCGGCCAAGCTGTTCTTCGCCTACGGGCTGGGCAATGCACTGAGCTTTCCCATGAGCGTGGGCGCCACCACCTTGCTGATGGCCGAGCGGCCGACGCCCGACGCCACCTTCAAGCGTTGGCGCGGCGAAGTGGGTGGCGTCAAACCCACCGCCTTCTTCGGCGCCCCCACCGGCTTTGCCGGCATGCTGGCTGCACCGGGCCTGCCGGGGCGTGACGAGGTCGCCTTGCGCCTGGTGTCGTCAGCGGGTGAGGCCTTGCCGGCCGAACTGGGGCAACGTTTCAAGCGCCACTTCGGGGTCGACATCATCGACGGCATCGGCAGCACCGAGATGCTGCACATCTTCATCAGCAACCGGCCCGACCGCGTGCGCTACGGCAGCACCGGCTGGCCGGTGCCGGGCTACGAGATCGAACTGCGCGGCGAAGACGGCCACGGCGTGAGCGACGGCGAGATCGGTGACCTGTTCGTCCAGGGCCCATCGGCGGCCATGATGTACTGGGGCAACCGGAGCAAGACGCGCGAGACCTTCCAGGGCGGCTGGACCAAGAGCGGCGACAAGTACGTGAGGAACGACGACGGCAGCTACACCTACAGCGGCCGCAGCGACGACATGCTCAAGGTCAGCGGCATCTACGTCAGCCCGTTCGAGGTCGAAGCCACGCTGGTGCAGCACCCGGGCGTGCTGGAGGCCGCCGTGATCGGAGTGCCCGACGCGCAAGGGCTGACCAAGACCAAGGCCTTTGTCGTGCTCAAACCAGGCGCCGAGGCCACGGCCGACGAGCTCAAAACCTTCGTCAAGGACAAGCTCGCGCCCTACAAGTACCCGCGCCAGATCGAGTTCGTGGCCGAGCTGCCGAAGACGGCCACCGGCAAGATCCAGCGCTACAAGCTGCGCGAGCAGGAGCAGCAGGGCGGCTGACGATGGGCGTCGAGTTCGTCGACATCGACTGGGCCGGCCGCCCGGTCCGCATCGAGCACGCCTGGCACCGCCGCGGGCAGGCGGATCGGCCGCTGCTGGTCTTCCTGCACGAAGGGCTGGGCTCGGTGTCGATGTGGCGCGACTTTCCGGCCCGGCTGTGTGCCGAGGTCGGCTGCCGCGGGTTGGTCTATTCACGCCCTGGCTACGGCCGCTCGACCCCGCGTGCGGTCGAAGAGGCCTGGGGCCTGGACTTCATGCACCGCCAGGCGCACGAGGTGCTGCCCGCGCTGCTGCAAGCGCTGGGCATCGACGCTGAGCGCGCCAAGCCATGGCTGTTCGGACACAGCGACGGCGCGTCGATTGCGCTGCTGTATGCCGCGCAGTTCCCACGCGCGCTGGCCGGTGCCGTCGTGCTGGCGCCGCACATCCTGGTCGAAGACCTGTCGCTTGCCAGCATCGCGCAGGCGCGTGTGGCGTATGCCGAAACGGATTTGCGCCAGCGCCTGGCCAGGCACCATGACGATCCCGATTCGGCCTTCTTCGGCTGGAACGACATCTGGCTGCACCCGCCCTTTCGCCACTGGTCGATCGAAGACGAGATCACCGCCATCACCTGCCCGCTGCTGGCGGTGCAGGGGCTGGGCGACGAGTACGGCACCCTCGAACAGGTGCGCGGCCTGGCGCGGCGCTTGGCGCAGACGCGGCTGCTGGAGCTGCCCGACTGCGGCCACTCGCCGCACCGCGACCAGCCAGCGGCGGTGATCGACGCAGTGCGTGGCCTCGTCGACCCGCGCTGAAGCCGCGCCCCGCGCACATGCCGGCGGCGGCCAGACCGGGCGCGTCGCTAACATGCAGGCTTTCCACTCGACTCCGACCTCGCATGGCCCAACCGACGGGATTCCGGCTGCCGCGCATCTGCCTGCCCCGGCCGGGTGTCGACCTGGCCAAGTGGGCGGTGGTCGCCTGCGACCAGTACACCTCCGAGCCCGAGTACTGGCATCGCGCCGAGCTTGAAGTCGGCTCGGCGCCTTCGAGCCTGCGGCTGATCTTCCCCGAGGTCTACCTCGAGTCAGCCGACGCACCGGCGCGCATCGCCCGCATCCAGCACGCGATGCGCAGCGACCTGGCCCAGGGCCTGTTCATCGAGCGCGACGGCGCCATCGTCGTCGAGCGCAACGTGGACGGGCAGACGCGCCGCGGCCTGATGCTCGAGCTCGACCTCGAGCACTATGACTTCAGAGCCGACTCGACCAGCCTGATCCGACCGACCGAAGGCACGATCGTGGCGCGGCTGGCGCCGCGCATCGCCGTCCGCCGCGACGCCGAGCTCGAGTTGCCGCACATCCTGGTCTTGATCGACGACCCGACCGGCAGCGTGATCGAGCCCATCGCCGCGGCGCGCGCCGAACTGACCAGGCTGTACGACACGCCGCTGATGCTCGGCGGCGGGCAGGTGACCGGCTACGCGGTGGATGCGGCGCGCGGCGAACGCGCCGTCCAGGCCCTGAGCGCGCTGGCGCAGCCGCAAGCCTTTGCACAGCGCTACGGGGTGCCTGCGGGCACACCGGCGATGCTGTTCGCGGTCGGCGACGGCAACCATTCACTGGCCACCGCGAAGGCCATCTGGCAACAGTCCAAGGCCACGCTGGGCATGGCGCACCCGAGCCGCTGGGCGCTGGTCGAAGTCGAGAACATCCACGACGCGGCGCTGCACTTCGCGCCCATCCACCGGCTGCTGTTCGGCGTACGGGCCGACGTTCGCGCGGCGTTGGCCGCGGCCTTCGGCAGTCGCGTGACCTTGGCTGATGTGCCCAGCGCAGCGCTGATGCGCGAACACGTGCAAGGCACGCCAGACGGGCAGCAGGCGGTGGGACTGATCGGACCGGGCGCGCGCTTTTGCGTGGTCACATTCACCGCCGCGCCGTCGAGCCTGGCAGTCGGCACGCTGCAGCCGTTGATCGACCGCTTGCTCGAGCAAGGCGGTGCCGCGCAGGTCGACTACGTGCACGGCGACGACGTGCTCGACCGGCTGGCGCAGCAGGCCGACTGCGTCGGCTTCCACCTCGCCGGCCTGAGCAAGCACGAGTTGCTGCGCCGCGTGGTGCATGAAGGGCCGCTGCCGCGCAAGACCTTCTCGCTGGGCGAAGCGCACCAGAAGCGCTACTACGTCGAGGCGCGGCGGATTCGGTAGGCCGCTGCCGACAGTTGCCCTCAGACGCGCCGCGAGCGACCTGCCCAGTACGGCTCGCGCAGCTTGCGCTTGAAGATCTTGCCGGTGTCCTCGCGCGGCAGGCTGTCGTGGAAGCTCACGACCTTGGGCACCTTGTAGCCGGCCATGCGCTCGTGCACCCAGGCGCGCACGGCAGCGGCCGTCAGCGTGCTGCCGGGCAGCGGCTGCACCGCCGCGGCCAACGATTCACCGAACTCGTCGTCGGGGATGCCGAACACCGCGCAGTCGACCACGCCGGGCATGGCATGCAGCACGGCTTCGATCTCGACCGGGTAGATGTTCACGCCGCCGCTGATCACCAGGTCGGCCTTGCGGTCGACGATGAACAAGAACCCGTCGTCGTCGAGGTAGCCGATGTCGCCCATGGTCTTGAGGCCACCCACCTCCATGCGCCGGCGCGCGCCTTCGTCGCCGATGTAGCTGAAGTCGGCAAAGGCCGGCTGGTCGACATAAATCAGCCCGGCCTGGCCGGTGGGCAGCGCGCGCCCGTCGTCGTCGTGGATGGCCAGCCGCACGCCCGGCAAGGCCAGTCCGGCCGAGCCCGGCTTGCGCAGCGCCTGTTCGCTGGTCAACAGTGTCATGTAGCCGAGCTCGCTCGAGCCGTAGCACTCGGTGATCACCGGCCCCCACCAGTCGATCATCGCGCGCTTGACCTGCGGCGGGCAGGGGCTGCCGGTCGACGCCACGAAGCGCATCGAGCGCAGGTCATAGCTGGCGCGCACGGCCGCTGGCAGCGCCAGCATGCGCACATACATGGTGGGCACCAGGTAGGCATGCGTGATGCGGTGCTGGTGGATCAGCTGCAGCGTGCGTTCGGCGTCGAAGCGTTGCTCCAGGAACAGCGTGCCGCCATCCTGCGCCGCGCCGAGTGCGTAGCTGTTGGGCGCGCTGTGGTACATCGGCGCGTTGACCAGCGCGCGCATGCCGGGCTCGAAGCCGTAGCTCAGGCGCCGCACCTCCAGCGCACGCGCCAGTTGCTCGGGCGTCGACGCTGCGCGCACGATGCCCTTGGGCCGGCCGGTGGTGCCCGAGGTGTAGAACATCGCGCCACGCGGCGCCGCGGCTGCAGTGGTGGTGGGCGGGGTGGCGTTGCGCAGTGCTTCCCACGAAGGCGCCGCCGTCGCACCGTGCGTGGCCCAGACACGGACGTGGCCGGTGTCGAGCCCCGTCAGCCCGGCCAGCAGCGAGTCGTCGGCGATGAGGACCCCGGCCGCGCAGTCGCCCAGGATGTACTGCACCTCGTCGGTCTTGAAGTGCCAGTTGACAGGGCACCACATCGCGCCGAGCTGGCGCACGGCGACCAGCAGCTCGAGCGCCTCGGGGCTGTTGCGCATCATCAGCGCCACCACGTCGCCGTCGCCCACGCCGGCGGCGTGCAAGGCGCCGACCGAACGCTGGCAACGCTGTTCGAAGTCGTCGGGGGCCAGGGTCTCGCGCTCGAACACGATGGTCGGTCTCATGCCGCTGTCTCCTCGGTGGACACTCGGTGGACACTGATTGTGCGGCGCTCGAACGGCGGTTCGAGTCCCGCCTCGGCGTGCGCGGTTCGGTCAAGGCCGCGCCTGCGCGCGCGCGATCCGCTCGGTCATCACTTCGTTGCTGCCGCCGTCGACGCGGCCGATGCAGTCGTCGACCAAGCGGCGTGCCACGCTGGCTGGTCGACCTCATCGGCAGCCCGTGCAACTCCATCGTCGTTGCCGATCCGTCGATCCTCGGCGACCTGCCGCCAACACCCGGGACAGTCCGGTCGCGTGCCGGCGCATCCGTCGCTACAGTCGCAGGTCATGAAGACCTACTCGATCGCGGCCATCCCCGGCGACGGCATCGGCCAGGAAGTGATTCCCGCCGGCCAGCAGGTGCTGCAGGTGCTGGCCTCGTCCAGCGCCACCTTCGGGTTCGACTTCGAGACCTTCGGCTGGGGCGGCGACTGGTACCGTGCGCATGGCCAGATGATGCCGGCCGACGGGCTGGACGCGTTGCGCGGCAAGGACGCGATCCTGTTCGGCTCGGCCGGTGACCCGCAGATCCCCGATCACGTCACGCTGTGGGGCCTGCGGCTGGCGATCTGCCAGGGCTTCGATCAATACGCCAACGTGCGTCCCACGCGCATCCTGCCGGGTATCGACGCGCCGCTCAAGCGCTGCCGGGCACAGGACCTGGACTGGGTGATCGTGCGCGAGAACTCCGAAGGCGAGTACGCCGGTGTCGGCGGCCGCGTGCACCAGGGCCACCCGATCGAGGTCGCCACCGACGTGAGCATCATGACGCGCGCCGGTGTCGAACGCATCATGCGCTACGCCTTCAGGCTGGCGCAGTCGCGTCCGCGCCGGCTGCTGACCGTGGTCACCAAGAGCAACGCGCAGCGCCACGCGATGGTGATGTGGGACGAGATTGCCGCGCAGATCGGCCTGGAGTTCCCGGACGTCGCCTGGGACAAGGAACTGGTGGATGCGGCCACCGCG
>JANOJJ010000546.1:0-1812 GCA_031408155.1 Rubrivivax sp. | reverse complement strand
GCACGCGAGGTGCGCGCTGGTGGTGATCATTGCAACGCCGCCAGCAACTCGGGCAACACCGCCCGGATGCTGGCCAGATCGGCCCCCGGCGCCAGCAGGTCCAGGTGCGGCAACGCCGCCTGCATACCCTGGCAGACGGGCGCATAGCCGGGGCGGGTGCACAAGGGGTTGAGCCAGACCAGACGCCGGGCGCGGCGCCGCAACTGCGCCAGTTCGGTCGCCAGGCGTGCCGGGTCGCCAGTGTCGTAGCCGTCGCTCATGATCAGGATCGCGGTCCGTGCATGCACACAGCGCGCGGCGTGTTCGCGGTTGAACTGAGCCAGGCTGTCACCGATGCGCGTGCCGCCGGCCCAGCCCTGCGCGATCAGGTGCAGCCGCTCCTGCGCGCGCCAGGGGTCGGGGTCGTGCCAGGCCTGCGACACCGCGGTCACCCGGGTGTGGAAGATGAAGCTCTGCACGTCGGTCAGCTCGGCGCCGAGCGCTCGCGCCAGCCGCAGGTAGAAGAAGCTGTACGGCGCCATCGAGCGGCTGACATCGATCAGCAGCAGCAGGCGCGGGCGCACCCGGCGCCGGTCCTTCCAGGCCAGGTGAAAGGGCGTGCCGCCGCTGGCCACGCTGCGCCGGATGGTCGACGCCAGGTCGAGCCGCCGGCCCTGGCGAGAGCGCGCCTCGCGGCGCAGCCGGATGTGCTTCAACTGGCGCGCAAAGCGCCGCATCAGCGCTTCGATGTCGAGCCCATGTTCGCGTTCGGTCAGCGCACTGAAGTCAGTCGAGCTGAGCAACTCCTGCCGGCTCGCGGTCTGGCGCGGCCGCACGTCGTCGCCCTCGTCGCCCTCGTCGAGCTCGTCCTTTGCGCCGGCCGGCCCACTTGGCCAGCTGCCGCCGAGCGCGCCCGCATCGCGGCGCTCGGGGCGCTGCCAGCGGTTGGCAGGCAGGAACCAGGCGTCGAACAGCTCGTCGAAGCGCCGCCATTCGTCGCCACGCCCGCAGAGCAGGGCCTGCAGGCTCCAGCGCAGCAGTCGGGGGTCGAGCAGGCCGACGCGCTCGGCCGTCTGCAGCATCGGGACGGCATCGCCGCCGCCGACCGCGAAACCGTTGGCGCGCAGGAAACCCGCGAACCCCACCAGCCGGGCGGCGGCCTGGGTGTCGAGTGTGTAGCTGTCCACGTCAGCTGCCCATGGTGGCAAACGCCACACGCGACGCATGAACCAGGCGCCCACCAGCAGACGCCGCGGATCCGGCTCTGCCGGTCCGCCGGGGTCGCCCCCCTGGCGGGGAGGCGCCGAAGGCGCTTCGGGGGGGCTTCATTCAGCAGGTGGCCGCCAAGCGCGCCACCACCTCGCGCGGGAAGGCAGCGCGGTCGTCGCGCGTCTTGATGAGCGCGCTCAGCGTGTCGAGGATGCGCCCGGCGCCGTCGACATCGATCGCCGATATGCCCAGCCGCAACAGCGCGGCGGTCCAGTCCAGCGTTTCGGCGATGCCGGGTTTCTTTTGCAGTTCCATCCGGCGCACGCCTTGTACGAAGGCCACGATCTGCTGCGCCAGCGCGGCCGCGGCGCCCGGCGCCTTCTTGCGCACGATGGCCAGTTCCTTCTCGAAGTCGGGGTAGTCGATGTACTGGTACAGGCAGCGCCGGCGCAAGGCGTCCGACAGCTCGCGCGTGCCGTTGCAGGTGATCACGACCAGTGGCCGGCTGACCGCGTGCACCGTGCCCAGCTCGGGGATCGAGAGCTGGAAGTCCGACAGCAGTTCGAGCAGGTAGGCCTCGAAGGCCTCGTCGGCGCGGTCGACCTCGTCGATCAGCAGTACCGG
>JANOJJ010000543.1:0-2151 GCA_031408155.1 Rubrivivax sp. | reverse complement strand
CAAACCGCTGCCTCGCACCGAGGTCACGAAGAAGGTCTGGGAATACATCAAGAAGAACAGCCTGCAAGACAGCGCCAAGAAGACCATGATCAATGCCGACGCCAAGCTGAAGGAAATCTTCAAGCAGGCCCAGGTGTCGATGTTCGAGATGACCAAGCTCATCAGCGGTCACCTCAAGTGATTGCGGGCCACCACGCGGCCCTTCAATGACAAGCCGCGGACGGTCGACAGACCGTCCGCGGCTTTGTCTTGTCCTGTCGACGCCCGCACGGGAGCCGCTTGCTTCAAACGTCAGCTGCGCCGCATCGCGGCGTCAGCGCACCACTGGCGACAGTGACCCGCTGGCGTACCGGAGCGCCATCTCGGGCAACACCGCCGGCTTGATCCTGGCGGCCTGCCCTTCGCAGCCGAACTCCACATAGCGCTGGCGGCAGATGGCCTTGGCCGCCTCGCGCGCAGGCTTGAGGTAGTCGCGCGGATCGAACTTGCCCGGGTTCTCGGCCAGGTACTTGCGGACCGCCGCTGTCATCGCCAGCCGGACGTCGGTGTCGATGTTGATCTTGCGCACACCGAACTTGATGGCGTGCTGAATCTCCTCCACCGGCACGCCATAGGTCTCTTTCATGTCGCCACCGTACTGGCGGATCACGGCCAGCAGGTCCTGCGGCACGCTCGACGAGCCGTGCATCACCAAGTGGGTGTTGGGGATGCGGCGGTTGATCTCCTTGATGCGATCGATCGCCAGGATGTCGCCGGTGGGCTTGCGGGTGAACTTGTACGCACCATGGCTGGTCCCGATGGCTATCGCCAACGCGTCGAGCTGGGTCTTCTTGACGAAGTCGGCGGCCTGCTCGGGGTCAGTCAGCAACTGGTCGCGCGTCATCGTGGCTTCGGTGCCGTGGCCGTCTTCCTTGTCGCCGCGCATGGTCTCGAGCGACCCCAGGCAGCCGAGTTCACCCTCCACGGTAACGCCCAGCCTGTGCGCCATGTCGACCACCTGGCGCGTCACGTCGACGTTGTACTCGTAGCTGGCGATGGACTTGCCATCGGCTTGCAGCGAGCCGTCCATCATCACCGAGCTGAAGCCCAGCCCGATAGCACCGTTGCAGACCTCGGGGCTCTGGCCGTGGTCCTGATGCATCACCAGCGGGATCTGCGGCCACGACTCGATGGCGGCCTGGATCAGGTGCTTGATGAAGGCCTCGCCGGCGTACTTGCGTGCTCCGGCGCTGGCCTGCAGGATGACCGGCGCGCCAACGTCGGCCGCAGCGCTCATCACGGCCTGCACCTGCTCGAGGTTGTTGACGTTGAAGGCCGGGATGCCATAACCGTTTTCGGCGGCATGGTCGAGCAATTGGCGCATCGAGACGAGTGGCATGGAGGGCTCCGCGGGTATGGTGGTCAACGACTATGGATCCGGCCCTGCCAGCGTGCTTTGCAGGCTTGGAAAGCGGGCCGAAACCGATGGATTCTAGGTGCGCCGACCCGCTTGCAGGCAGATCTCCACGCACTCCGCCTGGCGCCGAAGTGACTGGATTTCACTCACCTAATCCGGCTTAAGCCCGGCCGCCAGTTGCCGACACTGGGGTCCACGCGGCGCCGTCTTGCGCCATTCGGAGCAGTGTCGATGAAGACCCGTGACCTTGCCAGCGTGACCCAGTGGATCAGCGCCGCGGCCACCCAGGACGGCACCGGCCTGCCGGGCCTGCTGACGCAGCGCCTGGGCATCGGCCGCCGATCGGCGCTGTCGCTGTTGCGCCAACTGGTGGTGGCGCAATGGCTGACGCGCGAAGGCACGACCCGAAAGCCCCGCTGGCGACCGGGCGCGTTGCGCCAGGTCGTGCAGCGCTACAAACTCGCCGACCTGCAGGAGGACCTGCCCTGGGCGCGCGACTTCGCACCCCACTTCACGCTGCCGACCGAGGTCGCGCGCATTGCGCAACACGCCTTCACCGAGCTGTTGAACAACGCCATCGACCACAGCGGCGGCACGCAGGTAACGGTGTCGATGCGCCAGACCGCGATCCACCTGCAGCTGCTGGTGTCGGACGACGGCTGTGGCATTTTCCAGCGCATCGAAAGCGCATTCGACATCACCGACTCGACGCTGGCCATGCTCGAACTGAGCAAGGGCAAGCTCACCAGCCAGCC
>JANOJJ010000522.1:0-2280 GCA_031408155.1 Rubrivivax sp. | reverse complement strand
ATACAGTTCCATGTCGGTCTCCTTCGTGGATGCCATCGGTTGAATCGCAATCCAAACGATAGCTCTGTGAACGGAGGCCGACCTCGCGGGCTAGATGTTTATCAGGTCTCCCATTTCCCCTCCTCGACGATAAGCCGGTCGCTGCGTATCGGCAGCGCGGCGTGACGGTAACGGCGCTGCCGCAGCGTACGGGTGCTGTCGGCTTCGCCTGTCGGCCGGTTGAATGCGGGAAATGAGAGACCTGACCCCACCCGTACCGGAGCACGCCGCGACTGCTTCGCGGATTCAGGGCGGCGCCGCCACCCGTACGCTGCGGGCGCGCTGCCACTGCATGTACAGCACGCCGGCCAGCACCACCGCGCCGCCAATCAACTGCTCGACCAAGGGCTGCACGCCAAAGAACAGCAGCGAGATCAACACCGCGAACACCGGCACCATGTTCTGCCACAGGCTGCCGGTCTGGATGCCCAGGCGGTTGACGCCGGTGTTCCAGGCCACGGTGGCCAGTGCCGTGCAGAACACCGCCGCCACCAGCAACTGGACAACCGGCACCGCCGCCGGATGCAGGTTGGGCGGGCCTGCCAGGCCGGTCGCCCGTGCGCCGGCCCAGAACAGCAGCAGCCAGGGCAAGGCCCCGATGGTGGTGAGGTAGGTGCGACGCAGCTGCGGTGTGCCGGGCGCAAACCAGCGCTGGGCCAGGATCGAATAGGCCGTCCAGCTGCAGATGGCCAGCACCACCAGCAGTTCGCCTCCCAGCAGTGTGAACGCCGCGCCAGCCGCTGCACCGCCATCGGCAAGGCCGGCCCCGGCCCGACCCCGGATCGCGATGCCGGCACCGATCAGCGTCAGCGCGGTGGCGCCCCAGAAACCGCGCTCGAGCCGCGCACCGGTCATCAGCCGCGACACCACCGCCACGTACACCGGCGAACCGGCCGACAGCGCGGCCACCGTCATCGGGTGGGTGCGGTAAAGACCCAGGTTGTAGAGGACGAGGAAACCGGCCACGCACAGGCTCATCACCGCCACCCGCCACAGCGGGATCGGCGAGCGCAGCTGCCGCGGCCCGAGTGACAGCGCGAGCATGCCGCCCAGCAGCGCCGTGGCCACCCCATAGCGCAGCGGCGACACCCAGAACGGGTCGAAGTGCTTCAGCAGCGCTGCCGACAGGGGCAGGTTCAGGCCCCAGAGCACGCTGGCCATCAGATAGCCCAGGCTGCCGATCAGGGCCGCACGCCGGGCCGCCCCGCCAGCGGCGGCGCTTGTGCTCACCCTTCGGCCACGAAGCGCGGCCAGGTGCTGGCCACGTACTGCACGAAAGCCGGGCCCAGGCCTTCGGTTTCCAGGTAGGCGCGGCTCACCGGCCGCTCGATGCTGCGGAAGGCCGGGTCACCTAGCGCGCGGCGGGCAAAGTCGTGGTGCAGCATCGCGCCGCGGCCGATCAGCACGAAGTCGACGCCGCTGTCCAGGCAGCGGCGCGCGGTGGCCGCATCCATGACCTTGCCGGCCACGCCCAGTCGGGTGGAGCCACGGTCCAGCGCTGCAAAGTGCGCGATCAGCGGCTGGTCCGCGAAGGCCGGGTCTTGCGGCGGCTTGAAGCAGTCCCACAGCGACATGTCCAGGTAGTCGAGACGGCCGTCGGCCAGCACCTGCTGCGCCAACGCCAGTGACTCGGTCATCGTGATCCCGAAGCGCTCGGGTGACAGCCGCAGGCCCAACTGAAACTCAGGCCCGGTGGCCGCGCGCACGCCCTCGATCAGCTCGAAAAGGATGCGCGCACGGTTGTCGAAGTTGCCCCCGTAGCGATCGCTGCGCTGGTTGTGCTCGGCATCCAGGAACTGGGCCAGCAGATAACCGTGCGCCCCGTGCAGCTCCACGCCCTGAAAGCCGGCCTGCTCGGCGCGCCGCGCGCCGGTGATGAAGTCCTGCACCAGTTGCTCCACCTCGGCGCTGCTGAGCGAGCGCGCGCCGGTCTCTGCATCGTCCCAGGGCGCGACGGAGCGCTGGCCGGTGAGCACGGTGTCGGCGCGCCGGCCCGAGTGCTGAAGCTGCAGGCACGACACACTGCCTGCGGCATGGATGCCCCGGGCCAGCCGGGACAGCCCGGGCAGGTGCTTGTCCGACCAGACCCCGAGTTGCCCAGGAAAGCCCTGGCCCGAAGCCTGCACATGCGCAGCGCAGGTCATGGTCATGCCGAAGCCGCCCTGGGCGCGCATCGTCAGCCAGCGGTATTCGTCGTCGCCTAGCGTGCCGTCGGGCTGACTTTGCCAGTTGGTCAGTGGG
>JANOJJ010000481.1:0-4850 GCA_031408155.1 Rubrivivax sp. | reverse complement strand
CAGTCTTCGAGCGGGAGGCGGCCGCGCTGGTGGAGATCGTGGCTCAGGGTGCGGGGGGGTGAATAAGTGCGGAGTGTCGAGTGCGGAGCCCACGGGACTTCTCAACAGAGGGTAACTTGGTTTAAGCGTGACGGCAGGGCTGCCGCACATCCTGATGCGCTTCTTCACGGTGCCCAACGCCAAGGAAGCGCGCAAGTCGGTGCTGTGGGCTACCACCTGGATCGGCTACTTCTACATCCTGACCTTCATCATCGGCTTCGGCGCCATCACCTTCGTGCTGACCAATCCGCAATTCCTCGATGCCAACGGCGGCCTGCTCGGCGGCGGCAACATGGCGGCCATCCACCTGGCCAACGCGGTCGGCGGCAACGTGTTCCTCGGCTTCATCTCGGCGGTGGCCTTCGCCACCATCCTCGCGGTGGTGGCCGGCCTCACCCTCAGCGGCGCGTCGGCGGTATCGCACGACCTCTACGCGACGGTCATCAAGAAGGGCAATGCCGACAGCGCCTCCGAGCTCAAGGTCTCGCGCTGGACCACCGTGGCACTCGGCGTCGTGGCCGTGGCGCTGGGCATCGCGTTCGAGAAGCAGAACATCGCGTTCATGGTCAGCCTGGCCTTTGCGATCGCCGCCTCGGCCAACTTCCCGGTGCTCTTCATGAGCGTGCTGTGGAAGGACTGCACCACGCGTGGCGCGGTGATCGGTGGCTTCCTGGGCCTGATCTCGTCGGTCGCGCTCACCGTGGTGTCGCCGTCGGTGTGGGAAGCCACGATGGGCAACCCCAAGGGCTCGGCCCTGTTCCCGTACACCAGCCCGGCGCTGTTCAGCATGACCATCGGCTTCGTCGGCATCTGGCTGTTCTCGCTGCTCGACTCGAGCAAGCGCGGCGCCCAAGACAGGGCCGGTTTCCTGGCTCAGCAGGTGCGGTCCGAGACCGGCATCGGTGCCTCAGGCGCCAGTGGCCATTGAAGGCGCCTCGCCAGGCTGACTGGCGTGCCTGCCTTGAGCCGTGAAGCGGCGCTGAGGTAGAACCGCGGGACTGCAGGCTCTGGTCTGCAGTCCCGCTTGTTCTTGTGGACCCCGTATCCGTGCCCACGACCGTGACCCTCGAACCGCAACGCGAGATGCTGTCGCTGGTGACGGCGCGCGTCCGCGACACCTTCGTGCGCAAGCCGCTGTACGTCGATGGCGCGCTCGACCTGGTGTCGGTCTGCCGCGAGCTGTCGACCCAGCGCGCCACCCATGCGCTGGTGCGCGACCGTGACGACAAGGGCGATCGCCTGGGCATCTTCACCACCACCGACCTGCGCGACGCGTTGCTGCGGCCCGAGCCACCCGACCGGCTGGCGGTGCGCGACGTGGCCCGCTTCGAGCTGGTGGAGGTGCAGGCCGACGCCGAGGTCTTCGAAGCCCTGTGGCTGATGGTGCACCACCGCGTGCACCGCTTGCTGGTGCGCGACGGTGACCAGGTGCTGGGCGTGCTGGGCCAGCTCGACCTGGTGAGTTTCGTTGCCAACCATTCGCACATCGTGGCCCAGCAGATCGACCACGCCGCCACGGTGGCCGACCTGCGCGAGGCCGCTGAACGGATCGACCAGATGGTGGCCCTGCTGCACGGCAGCGGTACCCGCATCGAACGCATCACGCGGCTGGTGACCGAAATGAACCGCCGTCTGTTTGCCCGGGTTTGGGCCCTGGTGGCGCCGCCCGCACTGGTGGCCAACAGCTGCCTGCTGGTGATGGGCAGCGAAGGTCGCGGCGAGCAAATCCTGAAGACCGACCAGGACAACGCGCTGTTGCTGCGTGACGGCTTCGAGTGCGCGGACCTGGCCGACGTGGCCACGCGCTTCAACGCCGCGCTGGCCGAGTTCGGCTACCCGCCCTGCCCGGGCGGCATCATGCTGACCACGCCGCTGTGGCGCCAGCCGCTGGCCGCGTTCCGCGACACCTTGCGCCAGTGGCTTTACGGGCACGAAGCCGACGGGCCGATGAACCTGGCGATCTTCTTCGACGCGGCGACCGTGGCCGGCGACGACGCCCTGCTGCAGGCCGCGCGCAACCACCTCGATGCCATCCTGGCCGGGCAGGACAGCTACCTGGCACGCTTTGCCGCAGCGGCCGACCAGTTCAGCGAAGCCGGCAGTTGGTGGAGCCGCCTGACCACCCCGCGCGACGAGACGCCGCTGGACCTGAAGAAGCTCGGCACCTTCCCCATCGTGCACGGCGTGCGCGCGCTGGCGCTGCAATACGGCGTGCGCGAGCAGGGCACCGCGGCGCGCCTGAAGCGCCTGCACGAGGCGGGCCGCATTGACCAGGCCCTGGCGCGCGACCTGCTCGATGCGCTGCACTTCCTGATGGCCTTGCGGCTGTCGCACCAACTGCGCCAGCGCGCCGGCGGTGTCTTGCCGGGCAACGAGGTGCGGCCGTCGGAACTGGGCGCGCTGGAGCGCGAGCCTTTGCACGACGCGCTGGGCATCGTCAAGCGCTTTCGCGGCTACCTGCGCCAGCACTTCCGGCTCGACGCGCTGTAGATCATGAAGCGCAGTCCTGTGTTGCAACGACTGCTGGCATTGTTCGTCGCCGGCTGGCTGGTGTTCGATTTCCCGCTGTTGCAGCTGTGGACATCGCGTCCGCTGGTGGTGTTCGCACTCTGGGCCGGCGTGATCGCGCTGCTGGCCTGGGTGATGGAATCCGACGAGGGCTGAGCGGTGACCGCCCTGTCCACCTCGCTGGTCGTCGGCACATCCTTCGCCTACCTGATCGCGCTCTTCGGCGTCGCCGCCTGGGCCGACCGGCGCGCGAAGCAGGGGCGGTCGGTGATCGGCAATGCGTGGGTCTACACCCTGTCGATGGGCGTGTACTGCAGCGCCTGGACCTACTTCGGCAGCGTCGGCCGGGCCGCCGCCACCGGCGTGTGGTTCCTGCCGATCTACCTGGGGCCGACGCTGGCGATGGTGCTGGCGTGGGTCGTGCTGCGCAAGATGATCCGCATCGCGCGGCGCTACCGCATCACCTCGATCGCCGACTTGATCGCCAGCCGCTACGGCAAGAGCCCGATCTTGGCCGGCCTGGTGACGCTGATCGCGCTGATCGGCGTGGTGCCTTATGTCGCACTGCAGCTCAAGGCAGTGGCCAGCGGTTATGCGGTGATGACGGCCGGCCACGCGTCGGCCGGACCTGCGTGGTGGAGCGACAGCACGCTCTACATCGCGCTCGCGCTGGCCGGCTTCACGATCGCCTTCGGCACCCGCCACCTCGACACCACCGAGCGCCACGAAGGCATGGTCGCGGCCATCGCCGCCGAGTCGGTGGTCAAGCTGGTGGCCTTCGTCGCCGTGGGCGTGTTCGTCACCTGGGGTCTGTTCGGCGGTCCGGCCGACCTGCTGGCGCGGGTGGACGCAGCGCCCGAGGTGGCGCGCGTGCTGCAGGGGGGCGGGCGGGCGTTTGCGTTCGACCAATGGTTCGGCCTGCTGGTGCTGGCCATGCTGTCGGTGATCTTCCTGCCGCGCCAATTTCAGGTCATGGTGGTCGAGAACGTCGACGAGCGCCATCTGCGCCGCGCGGCGTGGGCCTTTCCGGCCTACCTGCTGGCGATCAACGTGTTCGTGCTGCCGATCGCGCTGGGCGGCTTGCTGCACTTCGGCAGCGGTCGCGCAGACCCGGAGACCTTCGTTCTCTCGCTGCCGTTGTCGGGCGGCGCCAACGGGCTGGCCCTGGTGGCCTTCATCGGCGGCCTGTCGGCGGCCACCGGCATGGTCATCGTCGAGGCGATCGCGGTGTCGACCATGGTCTGCAACGATCTGGTGCTGCCCTTGCTGCTGCGCCGGCAGGCCTTCGCCAACCGTGACCTCACTGGCGTGCTGCTGGCCATCCGTCGTCTCGTCATCGTCGCGCTGCTGCTGCTGGGCTATGTCTACTTCCGCTTGGCCGGCGAGGCCTACGCGCTGGTCAGCATCGGCTTGATCAGCTTTGCCGCGGTGGCCCAGTTCGCGCCCGCGCTGCTGGGTGGCCTGTTCTGGAAGGGCGGCACGCGCAATGGTGCGCTGGCGGGACTTGCCGCCGGCGCGCTGCTGTGGGCCTACACGCTGATGCTGCCGTCGATCGCCAAGAGCGGCTGGCTGCCGGCGGAATTCCTGCAGCACGGCCTGTTCGGCGTCGCCTGGCTCAGGCCCGAGGCCTTGTTCGGCCTGGCCGGCATGGACAACCTGACCCATGCCCTGTTCTGGAGCCTGCTGGCCAACATCGGCCTGTACGTCGCGCTGTCGCTGTGGCAGCCGCCCAGCGCGCGCGAGGCGAGCCAGGCGCTGCTCTTCGTCGACGTGTTCGAGCGCGAAGGCGAGGGCCAGGCCTTCTGGCGCGGCCATGCCGAGGTGGCCGACCTGCTGGCGCTGGCCGGGCGCTTCCTCGGCAGCGAGCGCGCAACCGACTTGTTCACCGGTTATGCCCGCCGCCAGGGGGTGCCGGACCTGGCCGCATTGAAGGCTGACGCACACCTGGTGCAGTGGGTCGAGACGCAGCTGGCCGGCGCCATCGGCAGCGCATCGGCGCGCGTGATGGTGGCCTCGGTGGTGGAGGAAGAGGCGCTCGGTCTGGACGATGTGCTGCGCATCGTGCAGGAGGCATCGGAGCTGCGCCACGTCAACGAACAGCTCAAGAGCCTGGACCAGCTGAAGGACGACTTCATGAGCAGCGTCACGCACGAGCTGCGCACGCCGCTGACCAGCATCCGCGCGCTCACCGAGCTGATGCGCGACGAGCACGACATGGACCTCGCACAGCGCCAGCAGTTCCTGAGCCTGGTGGTGGCAGCCCGGACAAAGTGCCGACCGGCCTGATCCACGGCGTTGTGCGG
>JANOJJ010000476.1:0-2065 GCA_031408155.1 Rubrivivax sp. | reverse complement strand
GCCCAGGTCGCCATCATTGGCTACTTTCTGTTCGGTACCGTCATCACCGCGCGCAATCAGGTCGAAGCCGTGCAGCAGCAATTGCGACTTATCCAGGAAGAGCTGAACCGGCAACTGCAGCAGACCAACGTCACCTTGCAGGTCAGCGAGGAAAAACTCAAGGTGACGCTGCACTCGATCGGAGACGCCGTGATCGCGACCGACGCCCAGGCGCGCGTGACGCTGCTTAACCCGCTGGCCGAGAAGCTCACCGGTTGGACGCAGGCGCAAGCCACTGGCCGTCCGGTGGCCGAGATCTTCCGCATCATCAACAAAGAGACCCGTCAGCTCGGCGTCATTCCGGTGCTGGAGACATTGGCAAGCGGCACGGTGCAGGGCCTGGCCAACCACACGGTGCTGATCGCGGTCGATGGCAGCGAGTGCGATATCGCCGACAGTTGTGCGCCCATTCGCGACCGCGACGGCCAGGTGATCGGTGCGGTGCTCGTCTTCCGCGATGTCACCGGCGAGTACGCGGCGCAGCAGGCCCTGGGCGACAGCGCCGCGCTGATTCAGACGATTCTCAATACGGTGGTGGACGGCATCATCACCTTGCATGCGAGCGGCGGGGTTGTCGAGACCGTCAACCCGGCTGCCGAACGAATGTTCGGCTATGCCAGCGCAGAACTCGTCGGCCAGAGCCTGGGCACGCTGATCCCCGAGCTGGATCGAGACCCGGGCAGCGGCAATGGCACTATCGCGTTCTACAGCGCCAGCGATGAAGCGCGCGCCGTCGGCCAGGGGCGCGAGGTGGTGGGCCGTCGCAAGAACGGCAGCCTGTTCCCGATCGACATGGCGGTCAGCGAGATGCAACTGCGTGGACAGCGCTACTTCACCGGCATCTTGCGCGACATCACCGCACGCAAGCAAGCCGAAGCCGCACTGCTCGAAGCAGGCGCGCTGCAGAACGCCATCTTCAACAGCGCCAACTTCTCGAGCATTGCGACCGACGACAAGGGAGTGATCCAGATCTTCAACGTCGGTGCCGAGCGCATGCTGGGCTATGCGGCCGCCGATGTGATGAACCGGATCACGCCAGCCGAAATCTCCGATCCGCAGGAAGTGGTGGCGCGTGCCAAGGCCTTGAGCGCCGAACTCGCCACGCCGATCGCACCGGGCTTCGAAGCCCTGGTGTTCAAGGCCTCGCGCGGCATCGAGGACATCTATGAGCTGACCTACATTCGCAAGGACGGCAGCCGATTGCCGGCGGTCGTATCGGTCACGGCGCTGCGCGACGCGGGCAACGTCATCATCGGCTACTTGCTCATCGGCACCGACAACACGGCGCGCAAACAGGTTGAAGCCGAGCAGAAGAAGCTCGACCAGCGCCTGCGTGACCAGCAGTTCTACACCCGCTCGCTGATCGAATCCAACATCGACGCGCTCATCACGACCGACCCGGCAGGCATCATTACCGACGTCAACAAGCAGATGGAAGCGTTGACCGGATGCACCCGTGACGAACTGATCGGCGCGCCTTTCAAGAGCTGCTTCACCGATCCCGAACACGCCCAGGCGAGCATCAACCTGGTGTTGCGCGACAAGAAGGTGACCAACTACGAGCTCACTGCACGCGCGCGCGACGGCACGGAAACGGCGGTGTCCTACAACGCGACCACGTTCTACGACCGGGAGCGCAAGCTGCAGGGCGTATTCGCGGCGGCGCGCGACGTCACTGAACGCAAGCTGCTTGACCGCGCGCTGCAGGAAACCAACGTTGCCCTGCAGGCCGCCAAGTCCGCAGCCGAAAGGGCCAACCTCGCCAAGTCGGATTTCCTGTCCAGCATGAGCCACGAGTTGCGCTCGCCTCTCAATGCGATCCTCGGATTCAGCCAACTGATGGACTCCGGGCTGCCCGTGCCGACACCGGCACAAAAGGAAAGCATCGACCAGATACTTCAGGCCGGCTGGTATTTGCTCGAGTTGATCAACGAAATCCTCGACCTCTCGTTGATCGAATCGGGCAAGCTGTCGATGTCGGCAGAGTCGATGTCCTTGTCCGAGGTGTTGAGTGACTGCCAGGCCA
>JANOJJ010000471.1:0-21335 GCA_031408155.1 Rubrivivax sp. | reverse complement strand
TCTCCATGTAGACCTGCGGATTGCCGAACGCCGCACCGGCCTCGGCGCGCGTGGTCTGCACGGCGTGAATCAGCACGGCCTCGGTGTGCACCACGCGCATGCCGCGCCCGCCCCCGCCGCCGGCGGCTTTGATGATCACCGGGTACCCGACCGCCCGCGCGATCTTGATGATCTCCTTCGGGTCTTCGGGCAGCACGCCTTCGCTGCCGGGCACGCAAGGCACGCCGTACTTGATCATGGCCTGCTTAGCCGCGACCTTGTCACCCATGGTGCGGATCGACTCGGGCGTCGGGCCGATGAACACGAAACCGCTCTTTTCAACACGTTCGGCGAAGTCGGCGTTCTCTGACAGGAATCCGTATCCGGGGTGAATCGCCTCGGCGTCGGTCACCTCGGCGGCCGAGATGATGGCCGGCATGCTGAGGTAGCTGTGCGACGACGCGGCCGGCCCGATGCACACTGCCTCGTCGGCCAGTTTGACGTACTTGGCCTCGCGGTCGGCCTCGGAATAGACGATGACCGACTTGATGCCCATCTCGCGGCAGGCGCGCTGGATGCGCAAGGCGATTTCGCCGCGGTTGGCGATCAGGATCTTCTTGAACATGGTGGTGTGCGGCTCAATCGCCCTCACGTGCTGCGCACGTGGCGCGTTTTGGCTTCGCCGCAGCGCCGTCGGCGCTGTCGCCCCGGTTGGCGATCAGGATCTTCTTGAACACAATGCGATGCCCTATTCGAGCTCGAACAGCGGTTGACCAAACTCGACCGCCTGGCCGCTTTCGCACAAAACGCGCCGTATTGTGCCGCTGGCGTCGGACTCGATCTCGTTCATGATCTTCATTGCTTCGATGATGCAGACCGGGTCCCCCTCCTTGACCGCGCTGCCGACCTCGACAAAAGCCTTGGATCCCGGGCTCGGCGAGCGGTAGAAGGTGCCGACCATCGGCGACTTGATCAACTTGGGCGGTGCAGGCGCCGCGACTTCGGTCGCCAGCGTCGCTGGGCCGCCGTCGGCCGCTGCGGCGCCTGCGGTGGCCAGCGCCGGCGCCAACGCGTGGCTGGCCACTGGTGCAGGGGCGTAGCCGGCCTTGACGATGCGTACCTTGCCTTCGGCTTCGGTGATCTCGAGCTCGGAGATGTTCGACTCCGACACCAGGTCGATCAGGGTCTTGAGCTTTCTCAGGTCCATGGAAGTCCTCGACGGACCCGGCAGCCGCTGCCACCGAGCCCTGGTTCAGGCGCTGTGCGTGCTGCGCCGAGAGAGGGCGAAGTCCAGCGCCAGACGGTAACCGTGCACGCCCAGGCCGCAAATCACGCCGACCGCGATGTCCGACAAGTAGGAGTGATGACGGAAGGGCTCGCGCTGGTAGACGTTGGACAAATGCACTTCGACAAAAGGCAAGGCCACTCCGGCAAAAGCATCGCGAATGGCAACGCTGGTGTGGGTCAACGCGCCCGGATTGATGATCGCGAACTCGGTGCCATCGCTGCGTGCTGCGTGGATGCGGTCGATCAGTGCGCCTTCGTGGTTGCTTTGGAAGCAATCCAGCTTGGCGCCCGCTTTTGCCGCCAACGCCACCAATTCTGCATTGATTTCCTCGAGCGTCGTGCTGCCGTAGACCTGCGGCTCTCGTGTACCCAGCAGGTTTAGATTCGGGCCGTTCAATACGAGGATGCTCATCATCAGGTGCTGGCGCTGCCGGTCGCGGCCGGCAGCCTCATTTTGCGAACGCCGAACTTTACGCGGTTTGTGTGCGGTTGTGAGCGAGTGAATGCAAATTCGACGAAGAAAGCGATTCGGAGGCCGTTGCGCGGAGGTTGCCCGCTGGTGGCTCGGACTGGCGCCATTGGTGACTGCTAGAGCGCGTCGACCCAGCGCGTCAGTTCGTCGAATTGGGTCTGCCCGAGCTTGCGGTGACGGATCCGGCCCTGGCGGTCGAAGACCACGGTGAATGGAAGCGCACCCTTGTCGTTGCCCAGCCGGCGACTGAGCTCGGTGCCCTCGAATCCGGCCAGCCCGATCGCAAAGCGTAGCGGCTGTCTGGCCAGGAACTCTCGCACGGGCGCCAGCCCGTCGATCGCCAGCCCCACCACCTGCACGCCTCGGCCAGCTTGTGCCAGCTGCAAGCGGTCGAACTCGGGCAACTCCTTGATGCACGGCGGGCACCAGGTTGCCCAGAAGTTCAGCACCAGCACCTGGCCGCGCAGCGAGGCGAAAGCCAGCTCACCACCCTCGGGACGGTCGAAGCGCAGCTTCCAGAAGGAGTCGTCCACGTCGTCAGCCGCCGGTTGCCGCCACAGCGTCCAACCCAGGCCGGTGCCGGCCGCAACCGCGCCCGCGCCCCATATCACCAGATGTCGCCGCTGCATCATGGTGCGTCGTGCTCCAGTCGGCGCTGCAACGCCGAGCGGTCACCGCGCCAGGACCGACCTCGGGCGTCCGGTTTCAAGGCGCCGCGCAGGTCGTCCAGGTCATGCAGCACCAGATGCACGGTGACGACTTCACGCAATTCGGCCGAAGGGGACCCGACGGTGAGCACGGACACGCTGCCGTGTTCGGCGTCACCGTCGCCACCAAGGTCGTAGTTGATGCCGAGGTTGATGAGGTCGATCTGGGTGCTCTTGGGGTCGTCACAGTAGAGCTCGAGCAGGATCGCCGAACGGCGCGTGGCGGTGCCACGCCAGACCGCGCCGGCCAGGTGGGGGCGGTGGTCGGCCAGGCGATCCATCCAGTACGCCGCCAGTTCGCGCAAGACGCGCAGTTCAACCGGCTGGGTGTCAGCGCAGAAGAGGGTCAAGTGAGTGCGGACTTCGTCCTCGACGGCCTCATTTCGAGGAAGATCACCCGAGCGCAAGGTCCGCCCCATGAGCTGGCGCGCCGCCTTTCGCTTGGCGGCGCCGTACTCCAGGCCCTCGTCCACCACCATCTGGGCGGCGGCCACGGCAATCTCTTCTCTGCGGGTGCCGCTCATGATCGGATTCGTCGCAACCCGTCGATCATGGCAGGTCCACCGAGGGCATGCGCGCCAGGATGGTCGAGCTGCGGCCGAGCATGTAGTCCGAGCCCGGTCGGCGCTCAAAGCGTTTGGGCGCCGGCAGCATGACCGCCAGACGTGCCGCCTGTTCAGGCGACAAGCGAGCTGCGTCGACCCTGAAATAGTGGCGCGCCGCAGCCTGCGCGCCGAACAGACCTTCACCCCACTCCACGTGATTGAGGTAGAGCTCCAGAATGCGGCGTTTGCCGAGCAGGGTTTCCAGCATCCAGGCCAGCAACAGTTCCTGCCCCTTGCGCCAGACCGTTCGCTCACCCGACAGCAGCAGGTTCTTGGCCAGTTGCTGGGTGATGGTCGACCCGCCGCGCAAGCGCGAAACCGCCGGCCGCGCGACTGCCCTGCCTGCTCGAGCCTGCAACTCGCGGTTGCGGTACCAGGCTTTCTCCATCGCCTCCCAGTCGACGCCGGCGTGGCTGGTGAAGCCGGCGTCTTCACTGGCAATGACGGCGCGCTTGAGGTGCACTGACATCTGTTCGTAGTCGACCCAGGTCTGGCTCCAGGCCAGTGGCCGCTTCTCGACGGCCAGTCGCAGCATCTCGCTGCGCTCAAAGGTGGTGGACTGCGGGTTCCACCACAGCATCAGCGCGATGCGCAGCGCCAGGGCCAATTGCAGCGCCAGCAGACACCAGGCCAGCAGCGCCAGCAAGCGCAGCATGTGCCCAGCGATCGAACGAGCCCGGCTCATGCGGGTCGCGACAGCCGTTCGCGCAGCGCCAGCAGCACCTGCGCGCTGTCGGGCAGCACGCCGCGCCAGACGAAGAAGGCCTGGGCTGCCTGCTCGACCAGCATGCCCAGGCCATCACGCCCGCGAGCGCCGCCCCGTCGGGCCCACTCGAGGAAACCGTGGGCCGCTGCACCGTACATCAGGTCGACCGCCAGCGTGCCGACTCGGAGCACCTGGCTCGGTACCGGCACGGTGGCATCCTGCAGGCTGCTGGCGGTGGCGTTGATCACCAGGTCGAAGGCTTGACCGGGGTGCTCGAGAGCTGCCACCGACAGATCGACACCGGAGCGCGACGCCAGATCGGCATGCCGGTCAGCCAGCGCTTGCGCGCGCTCGGGCCGGCGGTTGACCAGCACCAACTGCTGCGGCCGAGCCGCCAGCAAGGGGCCCAGCACGCCAGCGCCAGCGCCGCCGGCCCCCACCAGCAGCACGCGCTGCCCCGCCAGCGGCCATTGCGCGTTGTGTTCAATGTCGCGCAGCAGGCCGCTGCCGTCGGTGTTGTCGGCCAGCCAGCCGCCGGACTCGAAGCTCAGGATGTTGGCCGCGCCGGCCAGTTGCGCCCTCGCACTGGTGCGCGCAGCCAGGGTCGCGGCGGTGACCTTGAACGGCAGAGTGACGTTACAGCCGCCAGCGCCCTGGGCCGCGAACTCGCGTACGGTCGCTTCGAACCCATCCGGGCCGCAATCGAGGCGACCGTACTCGATCGGCTCACCGGTCTGGGCCGCGAACGCCGCGTGGATGAACGGTGACTGGCTGTGCGCCACCGGGTGCCCGACGACGGCGTAGCGGGTGAGGATGCTTGCTTGCATGGCGATTCAACGAGTGCTGCTAAGCGTGGTTTCGAGCCCGTCGTCGCGCGTGAATCGAAAGCGCGACGTGACGACGATCTGATCGGCCTGGCGCCGCATGGCCGCCGTGAAGGCGCCGAACGGGCCGGCCGCGCGCACGATGGCCAGCGCACGCTGGTCGAGCACACGCGACCGGGACGGGCGCACGATGTCGGCCTCGACCATGCGGCCGCTGGCGTCGACGGTCACGTTCATCGTCAGTTCGCCATACAGCTTGCGGCCCTGGTACTCAGGAAAGTCGCGCGTTCCGCGTTCTTCGATGCGCTGCTTGAGCGCGTCGTAGTACAGCGCATAGACCTCCTCCTGCGTGGCCGGACTGATGTAGCGCTTCTTGGGCCGCGCATTTTCGTCGTTGATGCGCTTCTCGATCTCGGCCAGCAGGCGCAGCAGCTGGCGCTTGCGCTCGTCCTGGTCGCGGTCCTGCGGTCGGCCGCTTTCACGCTGCGGGTCTGGCATCGCCAGCAACGCGAGTTCACGCCGGATTTGCACCAGCAGTTGCTGCTGCTGCTCTTGCAACTGCTCGATGCGGCGGCGGGCCTCCTCGGGCGCATCACCGATCTCGGCGGTGGCCTGTGCCGGCAGCGGCGACAGCGCGCGTCCACGCTCGACATTGCCGCCACCGGCCAGGTTGGCCTGCGCGATCGCCTGCGCCTTGGCGGGCGGCTCGTTCGAGCGCGCGTTGACGAGGATGACTTCCAGCGGCGTGTCGCGAAAGACGCGGTTGAATCGATCGGGGTCGACCAGGCGCAGCGTCAGCAGTCCGCCGTGCACGACCAGCGACACCAGCAACGCCCAGTGCATCGGCGTCCAGGTGAATTGGCCGCTGATCGGTTGGCGCACGGCTCAGGACGCGGGCATCGCGTCGGCGCCTTCGGGCGCGGCTGGGTCAACCGGCTCTGCATCTCCCAGGTCGATCGCCAGCGTCAGTGGCCCGGACGATTCGAGCTCGTCGTCGGTCTCGGACGCCGCATCGTCCGCCACCGGCGGGGCGTCGTCGATGCGACGCACGAACTGCGCGTGCAGGTCCAGCGTCAGCAGGTCGATGCCAACCACTCGCGCCAGAACGCGCGACCCACGCGGCAAGCTTTCGGTGCCCGGAACCCGAAACACCAGCGGCAGCGCATCGGCGCGCACCAGACCGTCCTTCATCACCGCGACTTCAATCTCGTGCAGCTCGTTCTGCTCGACCCAGCGCAGCGTCCAGTAACGTTCAATGCCGTGCTGAAAGTCGTTGTAGGCGGTGTAGGCCGCGTCGAAACCCGAGATGATCGAGAACAGTGCGACGTCTCTGGGCTTGAAGGGTGCAGCCAGCGCCGCCGTGCGGCCGTGGCGGGCGCAGGCGATGATCTGCCACTGGTTGACCAGATCGACATAGCGTCGCAGCGGCGACGTGGCCCAGGTGTACTGCGCCACTCCCATACCGGCATGGGGCGCCGGTTTGACGCCCATGCGCACCTTGATGCCCGGCAGCAGGCTGGCCTGGCTGCGATAGATGCCCGGCACACCGAGCTCGGCCAGCCAGCCGCCCCAGGTGCTGTTGGCCAGGATCATCGCTTCGGCGACGATCAGGTCCAGCGGCGCGCCGCGCTGGCGGGTGCCGATGCTCACGCGCTCGGTGCCCGTCGGTTCGGTGCCGTCGCCGTCGAGCTTGAAGGTGTAGTCGGGCCGGTTGAAGTGCTCGGGCTTGCCGCGCACCACTTCGCGCCGGGCCTTGAGCGCACGTGCCAGGCGAAAGGCAAAGGTGAGCTCGGCGGCGTGGGCGTACTCGGCCGGCGCCTGACCGGTGAGCGAAGCTTCGCTGATCACGCTGTCGAGCTGGTCGTGGCGCAGGTTGGACACGATGGGCACGCGCTCGAGGCGTGTCTGGCTGCCCTTGAGCTCGAGCGTGGCTTCGTCGAACGTCAGGTACAGGCTGACGGCCGGGCATTCGCGTCCTGCGGTCAGGGTGTAGGTCTGGACCACCTCGTCGGGCAGCATGGTCAGCTTCCAGCCCGGCATGTAGACCGTGGACAGCCGCGAGCGAGCAAGCTTGTCGAGCGCCGTGTCGGGCGCAATCGCCAGGCCCGGCGCTGCGATGTGCACGCCGAACACCACCGTGCCGCTGCCCAGGCCGCGCACCGACAGCGCATCGTCGATCTCGGTGGTGGCCGAATCGTCGATCGAGAAGGCCTGCACGTCGGCCAGCGGCAGGCTGTCCTTGATGGCCACCGCAGCGATCGGCGGCAAGCCCGTTCCGTGCGGGAACTGCTCGAACACAAAGCGCCGCCAGTGGAACTGGTAGGGGCTGTCAATCGCGCCCGAAGACTGCAGCAGATCCAGCGGCGAGCGCTGTGCACGTCGCGCCGCTTCGACCACGGCCTTGTACTCGGGCGCGTTCTTGTCGGGTCGGAACAAGATGCGATAGAGCTGTTCGCGCACCGCATCCGGACAGTGGCCGGTGGCGATCTCGCCGGCCCAGGTTTCGATTTGCGCGGCCGCCAGCTTCTTGCGCTCGATGCCCAGCAACGCGGCCTTCACCGTCTCTACGGAAGCCTTGCGAAAGCGCCCCTTGCCGGCCCGGCGGAAGTAGTGCGGCGCCTCGAACAGCCGGAACAGCGCGGCGGCCTGCTGGTCGACGCCAGCCCTGGCGTCGAAGTAGTCGCGCGCCAGGTCGGCAAAGCCGAACTCGTCGTCGGGCGCGAATTCCCAGGCCAGGTCGAGGTCGATTTCTTGCGCCAGCACGTGCGCGGCGCCGATCAACTCGGCCGGCGCCGGCTTGTCGAAGCGCAGCAGCACATGGGCGGCCTTGATCTTGATGCGTTTGCCTGAGTCGAGCTCGATCTGCACCGAGGCCTCGGCCTCCGACATCACGCGGCCGGCAAGGAACTTCCCGCCGTCTTCGAACAGTGCATAAGTCACCGCTCGATTGTCGCCCAGCGGGCCGCGCCCGTTCTAGACCGTCATGCCGCCCGAGACCTCGATCACCGCACCGTTGATGTAGCTGGCCTCGTCGCTGGCGAGAAAGGCGTAGACGTTGGCGATTTCCTCGGGCCTGCCCAGGCGGTGCAAGGGCACCTGATCACGCATGTGTTGCAGCACCTTGTCGGGGATGGTGGCCAGGATCTGCGTTTCGACGAAGCCCGGTGCCACCGCGTTGACACGCACCCCTTTGGGGCCGAGTTCGCGGCTCCAGGTCTTGGTCAAGCCGATGACCCCGAACTTCGACGCCGCATAGTTGGTCTGGCCGAAGTTGCCGTAGATGCCGACCACGCTGCTGGCGTTGAGGATCACGCCGTACCCTTGCGCCACCATCGTGTCGGCCACCGCCTGCGCGCAGTGAAACACTCCACGCAGGTTGACGTCGATCACCGCGTCGAACTGCTGCAGGCTCATCTTCTGCAGCCGCGCGTCCTTGGTGATGCCGGCGTTGTTGACCAGCACGTCAATGCGGCCATGGGAATGCTTGACGGCAGCCACCATCGCATCGACGGTTTCGCGCTGGGTCACATCGACCAGGCAGCCGAAGGCGCGGGCATCGAGGGCACGACAGAGCTCGACGGCAGCGTCGACGGCGTCGCGGCGCAGGTCGCAAACGATGACGACCGCACCTTCGCGCGCGAACTTGAGGGCCGTGGCCAGTCCGATGCCTTGGGCTGCGCCGGTGATGATGGCGACCTTGTCTTTGAGTCTCATGGGGTCAGTTGCAGGAATTGAAGGATGGAGGCAAGGTGATTGTCGAAGTCGGACAGGCCATGATCACTGCCCTCGATCAGCCGCATCGGCGAGCCGGCATAGCGTGCACTCATCTCGCGCCAGTCCAGCACGTCGTCACCTTTGGCGACGACCGCAAAGTAGCGTCCGGGCCGGGTGATCGCCGCCGGTTCGAGCGCACGCAATTCGTCGACGAACTCGCGGCGGAAGAAAAATCGTTGGCTCGGCTCGTGGTAGGCCGTTTGTTCGCCGATGTGGGCCGCCAGGTCTCGCACCGGGTTGACGGCCGGGTTGAGCAGCACCGCGCGGCAGCCATGGCGCTCGGCAATGCAGGTGGCGTAGAAGCCGCCGAGCGAACTGCCGACCACCGCGTAGCGCCCGGCAGGCCATGCGCCCAGGCCCTGCTCGACCTGCGTCATCGCCTCGCGTGGCGACGGCGGCAGCTGCGGGCACCACCACCAGCGCACGTCGGGCCGGTGCGTGTGCAGCCAGCCCTGCAGGCGCAAGGCCTTGAACGAGCGCGGCGAGGACCGAAAGCCGTGCAGGTACAGCAGATGGCTCGGGCCCAGCGTCATGCCTGGCCTGCTGCCAGGGCCGCCAGCAGCATGTCGTGGATGCCTCCGAAGCTGCCGTTGCTCATGCACACCACATGGTCGCCTGCACGCGCCTGGCCAACGATGGCGGCCACCAGGGCTTCGACCGTATCGGCCACCACTGCCGCCGTGGCCAACGGGGCCAGCGCCTCGCGCGCGCTCCAGCCATAGCCGCCCTGCAGGCAAAACGAGAGGTCGGCGTGCTCCAGCGCCCAGGGCAGCTGGGCCTTCATGCTGCCGAGCTTCATGGTGCTGGATCGAGGCTCGAAGACCGCCAGCACACGGGGCTCGGGTTGGCCGGGAGCCGCTCTGGTTTGCTCGAGCTTGCGGCGCAGGCCCTCGAGCGTGACCCGCATCGCCGTCGGGTGGTGCGCGAAGTCGTCGTAGACGCGCACGCCGGCCACTTCGCCGCGCAGTTCGAGCCGGCGCCGCACGTTGCCAAATCCGGCCAACGAGCCGGCGGCCCGATCGGGTGGCACACCCACATGTTCAGCCGCGCCAATGGCGGCCAGCGCATTGAGCTGATTGTGTTCACCCAACAACGTCCACTCGACGCGCCCGATGCGCATGGCGCCGCGCAGGACGTCGAAGGCATGCGGCTCGCCGCGCGCGCGCAGCACGCCGGGCTCTTCGCGCCGGGCGCCAAAGCGTTGCACCTCGCTCCAGCAGCCTCGCTGCAAGACGCGCTGCAGGGCCTCGTCGCGGGCATTGACCACCAGCCGCCCGCTGGCAGGCACCGTGCGCACGAGGTGATGGAACTGCATCTCGATTGCCGCCAGGTCCGCAAAGATGTCGGCGTGGTCGTGTTCGAGGTTGTTCAGGATCGCCGTCCGCGGCCGGTAGTGCACGAACTTGCTGCGCTTGTCGAACAGCGCCGTGTCGTACTCGTCGGCTTCGATCACGAAGGCCTTGCCAGTGCCCAGACGGGCCGACGTGCCGAAGTTGAGCGGCACGCCGCCAATCAGGAAGCCAGGCGCCAGGCCCGCCTGCTCGAGTATCCAGGCCAGCATCGATGCCGTGCTGGTCTTGCCATGCGTGCCGGCCACGGCCAGCACATGGCGGCCCCGCAGCACGTGGTCGGCCAGCCAGTGCGGACCGCTGGTGTAGGACGCGCCTGCGTCGAGCACGCCCTCGAACAGCGGATTGCCGCGGCTGACGACGTTGCCGACCACGAACACGTCAGGCGTCAGCTTCAGCTGGTCGGGTGACCAGCCCTCGATCAGCTCGATGCCCAGCGCCTGCAACTGCTCGCTCATCGGCGGGTAGACGTTGGCATCGCAGCCGGTGACACGATGTCCGGACTCGCGGGCCAGCGCGGCCAAGCCTCCCATGAAGGTGCCGCAGATGCCCAGGATGTGGATATGCATGCGCAGGGATTCTAGGAGTCGGCCCGACCTGCGCGCGGCCGAGCCAGCATCCACGCCCGGCGGCTGCTCAGCGTGGACGTGAGAGCTCGAACATCAGCGCCGCTGGCAGCGACTCGATGATCGCGCTGCGGCTGACGCAGGTGAACTGCCGGTTGCCGACCTTGCGCGTTTCCATGCCTTGGCCGTCTTCGCTCAGTTCGATGAAGGCCAGGTGCGGCATGTCGGCCAGCAACTCGGTGCGAAGGCGTTCGAAGCGTTCACCACCCAGCGCGCTCTCGTGCAGAACGGCATGTGGCATGCCGCCGTTGCAGAACTCTCGCGCTTCTTCGACCGTGGCCACGTTGTCGACCATCAGGCCCATGTGGCGGATGGCGTCGCGGACCAGGGTACGGGTTTCGCGCCGGCCGGCCAGCACCAGCACATGGCTGCCGGCCAAGGGTTTGGAGTTCAGCCCCTGGCGCTGCGCGTCGCCACGGTCGCGCAGCGCGCTGGTCTCGCTCGGGTCGTTGACCGTGCGCGGAAATTCGATCACGGAGCGCACCTGTGCCCCGTTTTCCTCGAGCGAGATCGGGAGATCCATCGTGCGCGCGGCCTGCTGCAACAGCCGCCACGACATCGTCTGCAGCGTCGAACCGCTGAAGCTGACCAGGCTTTGCTCCACCTGTTCGTCGCTGAGGAAGCGGAAACTGCAGCTCAGGCGTGCGAACACCGGCCAACCATTGAGCTCGATGCGAAAGTCGATCGCCGAGCGGGCATGCTCGAAGCTCCATTCGACCAAGGCCTCGACCAGCGTGAAGATCAGGGTCGGGTCGGCCATCACCTGCGCCGGCCCGAGCAACTGGTGCACCTCGAAGCCCAGCGACTCGATCTGTCGCCTGTGTTGCAGCAAAGCCTCGCGCAGGACGGCGGTCAGGTCGACACGCTCGAGTTGCTGACGAACCCGGCCCGCCGCCAGCCGGTTGACCTGCTGGCCCGTGATGCCGATCCGGCGCGCCAGTTCGATGTACTCGCGCAGCTCACGCAGCCCCTTGCGGCTGATCTTGCCGGTGGTGGCCAGCGCGTTCAGGCGCTCCAGCGCAGCCGACAGGGCGGTCGCCACTTCGCTGCCCAATTGCCCCAGCAGCGCATGCCCGTCGACCGGCTCGAACGACGCCGCGACCGAGTCGGGCTCTCGAGTCGACGACTGGGCGGCTGGGGGTTTGCCTGCAGAACTCATGGGAAACTGGACTGGGATACTCGCCTGAATAGCGCGCGCTGGGAAGGGTGAACGACCATTTTGACGAACTGTTGCATCGTCCACCCCGTGATCAGGGGGCCTCGTTGCCCACGCGTCGGCTCGACGGCGGCCGCGCAGCGGCCCCGATAATCGTCCGATGAGGCGAGTCCATCCGGCACTGCTGGCCACGCTGGCGGGAGTGGCCTGCGCCCCCGAACTGAACTGGCGCGAGTGGCGTTCCGACGAGGCGCAGCTGTCCCAGATGTTCCCCTGCAAGCCGGTTCGGCAACAACGCAAGGTGCAGCTTGCCGGGCGCGAATTGCGCTTGGTCCTGCACGTCTGCGACGCCCAACAGGTGTCGTGGTCAGTGGCTCACGTCGATGTAGGCGACCCGGCAGGCATGGGGCAGGCGCTCGCGGCCTTGACCGAGGCCGCGCATGTCAATCTCGGTGCGCCGCGGACCGCCAGCACGCCACACACGGTGGCCGGGGACACACCGCAGGTGGCTGCCGGGCGCTTCGTGTTGCGTGGCCAGGCACCCGATGGCAGGTCGCTGCAAGGGGCTGTCCTGGTCTTCGCCAAGGGAACGGTTGCGGTCCAGGTCACGGCACTGGGAGAGCGTCTGCCGCGCGAAGCCGTGGAGACGTTCCTGGGGTCGACGCGCGCAGGTTCATGAGGGCGCCGGGCCGCCCCACGCGCCAACACGAGCCGGCGCAGCCCGCAGCAAGCCCAGTCAGCGCCGGCGGCCTGGAGACCGGAACCCGGGCTTGGGTCGGCCCGTTCGGCGACTTCGCGGCAGCCTGCTTGCCGGCTGCGCTTGCGCACGCCGTCACGGCACTCGTGGCGCTCGGCCAGCCCGCCGTGGCTCAGAGGCTGAGAGGCCATCGACGGTCTGCGCGCGGCCGGCATCGGCATCGTTGATGCCTTCAGGCTGACCCTGGCCACCATTGTGCTGCTGTGCGTGGCCACTTGCGCGTGGTTTGTCTGGTCGCCACGGGGCCGTGTCCATAATCGCGCAAACAAGGCCTCGACATGACTCGAATCGTGCTGCTCGCCCACTCGCCGCTGGCATCGGCATTGCGCGCCGTCGCCTCACACGCGTATCCCGAATGCGCGGCCGCCGTCGAGGCCCTCGACGTGGAGACCTCGACCAGCCCCGAGGCGCTGGCAGCGGCGTTGCGCTCCAAGCTGCTGGACGATCCCGGGCAGGAGACACTGATCCTGGTCGATGCGTTCGGCGCCACGCCCTGCAACGCCGCGCTGAGTGTCGCCGACGGGGTGCTTGTTCGCGTCGTGGCCGGCGTCAACGTGCCGATGCTCTGGCGTACGCTTTGCTATCGCGACGAGTCGCTGGCGTCGCTGGTCGAGCGAGCCGTCGCAGGTGGAATCCAGGGGGTCATGCACGTTGCCGAGGCGCGACGCCAGAATCAGTTTCCGTCTGCCGGGTCGCCCGCTCATGATCAAGTCGAGCATTCTCATCAGCAATAAGCTCGGGCTGCATGCCCGAGCCTCGGCCAAGCTGACCAAGCTGGCCGCCGGCTTCAGCAGCGACGTGCACCTCAGCCGCAACGGTCGCCGCGTCAATGCCAAGAGCATCATGGGGGTGATGATGCTGGCGGCCGGGATCGGATCCGAGATCGAGATCGAGATCGACGGTGCCGACGAGTCGAGCGCAATGCAAGCCTTGCGCACCCTGATCAACGGCCGGTTCGGCGAGGGCGAATAGCCCGTCGGCGCGAGCCGGGCTACGCTACATTGAAGCCATGAGCATCCAGGTCTTTGGCATGCCGGTCTCGCGTGGCGTGGCCATCGGGCGCGCCGTGCTCGTTGCCTCGAGCCGGGTCGACGTGGCCCACTATTTCGTCAGTGTCGAGCAAGTACCGGCGGAGATCGAGCGCCTGAGGGCGGCGCGCGACGCCGTTGCCGCGGAGTTGTCAACCCTGCAGCAGGACCTGCCCGCGGACGCGCCGGCGGAGCTTTCGGCCCTGCTGGACGTGCATTTGATGCTGCTGCACGACGAAACGCTGCGTCTGGCGACCCGGCAGTGGATTGTCGAGCGGCACTACAACGCCGAGTGGGCCTTGTCGGCCCAGCTCGAGGTCCTGGCACGGCAGTTCGATGAAATGGAGGACGAATACCTGCGCGAGCGCAAGGCGGATGTCGAGCAGGTCGTCGAGCGCATGCTGCAGTCGCTGGCGCGCGACGCCGGGCGCGTCGATTCGTCGTTCCGCGGCGCGGCGTTGTCGCGCGACTTCGGCGGCGAAGAGCCGCTGGTGCTGGTGGCCAGCGACGTCGCCCCGGCCGACATGCTGCAGTTCAAGGGCAGCATCTTCACCGGCTTCGTGACCGATGTCGGTGGAACCAACTCGCACACCGCGATCGTGGCGCGCAGCATGGATATCCCGGCTGTTGTCGGGGCGCGCGAAGCCAGCCGACTGATCCGGCAAGACGATTGGCTCGTCATCGACGGCGATGCCGGCGTGGTGGTGGTCAATCCGTCGCAGATCGTGCTCGAGGAGTACCGGTTCCGCCAGCGCCAGAGCGTGCTCGAGCGGGCACGCCTGCACCGCCTGCGCAACACGCCTGCGGTGACGCTGGACGGGCAGGTGATCGAATTGCTGGCCAACATCGAGATGACGGCTGACGCCGAATCGGCGATCGATTCCGGAGCCGTCGGTGTCGGGCTGTTCCGCAGTGAGTTCCTGTTCATGAACCGCGGCAACGAACTGCCCGGCGAAGACGAGCAGTTCGAGGCCTACCGCGACGCCGTGCTGGCGATGAAGGGGCTGCCGGTCACCATCCGCACGGTGGACATCGGTGCCGACAAGTCACTCGATCGCATGACCACGTCGGAACTGCGGCACGAGCATGTGCTCAATCCGGCCCTCGGTCTGCGGGCGATCCGCTGGAGTCTTTCCGAGCCGGGCATGTTCAGGCAGCAACTGCGGGCCATTCTGCGCGCGAGCGCATACGGCAAGGTGCGCATCCTGATCCCGATGGTGGCGCACATGAGCGAGGTGCAGCAGACGCTCGAAGCGCTGGCCCGGGCGCGACAGCAGCTCGACGACGCCGGCAGGGCGCACACCCGGGTCGAACTCGGCGCCATGATCGAGGTGCCGGCAGCGGCATTGCGCGTGGAGTCGTTCCTGCGCCACTTCGACTTCGTGAGCATCGGAACCAACGACTTGATCCAGTACGCGTTGGCGATCGACCGCGCAGACGAGGCGGTGTCCCACCTCTACGACCCGTGGCATCCCGCTGTGCTGCAATTGGTTGCGCACACCATCGCGGTTGCCAATCGGATGGGCCGGGGCGTTTCGGTGTGTGGTGAGATGGCCGGGGACCCCGCGTTCACGGACCTGTTGCTGGCCATGGGCCTGCGCAGCTTCTCGATGCACCCGACCCGAATCGCCTTGATCAAGCAACGTGTGCTTCGCGCGGACACCCGGCGCCTGTCCAGAGCGTTGCCGCAAGTGCTCGAGGCCGACAACTGTGAGGCGGCTTGCGTTGAACTGTTCGGTGGACCCGCTCCCCACTAGGCGGGCGCCGGGCCAGTCTGCTTGTCCCACCCCGCACTTGCGCTGTCGACGCGGCGGCCAACGGCCTGTCTCTTGTCTGATCATGACACCCACGCGCTCGATCGGGCCCTTCGCCGTCCACCCCATCGGCCTGGGCTGCATGAACCTCAGTCACGCCTACGGCGCGCCGCCCCCGCCCGCCGAGGCCGAGGCGCTGCTGCGACGCGCGCTCGATCTCGGGGTGACGCTGTTCGATAGCGCCGCGCTGTACGGCTTCGGCGCCAACGAGACCCTGGTCGGCCGCGTGCTGAAGGGCCAGCGCCAGCGCATCACGCTGGCCAGCAAGGGTGGCATGGCCGGCGTGGCTTTCCCCGACGGCATCAAGCGCGTGATCGACGGCCGCCCCGAGGCCATCCGCCGCAACTGCGAAGACAGCCTGCGGCGCCTGGGGACCGACGTGATCGACCTGTACTACCTGCACCGCTGGGACAAGACGGTGCCGATCGAGGATTCGGTGGCTGCCATGGCGCGCCTGGTGAGCGCGGGCAAGGTGCGTGCGATCGGTCTGTCGGAGGTCTCGGCGCCGATCATCCGCCGCGCCCACGCGGTGCACCCGATCGCCGCCGTGCAGACCGAATACTCGCTGTGGACACGCAACCCCGAGATCGCAGTGCTGGCCACCTGCCGCGAGATCGGCGCCGCCTTCGTCGCCTTCAGCCCGCTCGCACGCGCCTTCCTGACCGACACGCTGCACGACGTGTCGACGCTGGCGCCGAAGGATCTGCGCCGTGGCATGCCACGCTTTGCGGCCGCGACCTATGCCACCAATCTGACCTTGTTGCCCGCCTACGTGGCAGTGGCGCACGAGGTCGGTTGCAGCCCGGCGCAACTGGCGCTGGCCTGGCTGCTGGCGCAAGGCGAAGACGTGATTCCGATCCCCGGCACGGCACGGATCAGCCATCTGGAGGACAACGTTGGCGCCGCGGCCGTTGAGCTCACAGCGGCGCAGCTGCAGCGGCTGGACGCGCTGATCAACCCGCGCACCGTGCTCGGCCCGCGCTACAACCCGGCCTCGCAGGCCGACGTCGACACCGAGGACTTTGCGCGCGCCGACAGCGATCAATAGCGCCGGCTGCCGAACAGGCGCTCGACGAGGTTGTCCACCAGGCCGCCGGCCAGCGTGCGGCCGAGCACTCGCAACAGGCCGATGCGTTGACCGAACAGCAGCTCGTGGCTGACCGCCAGCGCCAGAGTGGCGGTTGCTGGCACCAGCACGGCTGCCAGCAGCGGCAGCCAGGCACCGCCCGCGGCCCGGCTGTCGACCTGGGGCAGCACCGACCACCCACCCGGCAGCCCCTTGAAGGCGGCCGCCAGCGCCAGCGCCAGCATCAGCCCCCAGCTGATCAACAGTGCAGAGCGCAGGCCGGCCAGGCTGAACAGCAGCGCGTACAGGCCCATCGCCGCGGCCACGGCCAGCCCGATGGTCCAACTTCGGACTCCGCTGCGCACAGGGGTCGCGGGCGGCGGCGCCGCCCGGACGGGCCCGCTGGCGTGGTTGCCGGCCAAGCGCTCGGGTGGTGTGCTGCCGGCGACGATCTGCGCCTGCGCGGCCAGGACCTCGGCCGCGGCCTTGTGCGGTGCCTCCAGGCGGGCAAACACACGCTGCACCGGGGTGGCGCCGGCGAGGTCGATGGGCTCGATCTGCAAGGGCAGCACGGCCGCGCTGCGCAGCAGGCGCGCCAGCTCGGCAAAGGCCTGCGCCCAGCCGGCGCTTGCATTGGCGCGGCAGAGGTACGCGGTGTCGCGCCCGGGCAGGGCCAGCGTGGCCTCGGCATAGCGCGGCAGGCTGCAGTCGAAGACCATGTTGATCGGTCCGGCCGGCGCGCGCAGGCGGAACTCGGCCAGCGCCAGTGGCAGCGCCGCCTGGTTGCGCAGCAACAGCCACCACACCCGGCCGCGCAGGCTGCCGTCAGCGGCGTGCAGCGCCCACAGACCAGACGCCGCCTCGCGCAGGCGGGCTGTGTCGGCTTCGAGCTCGGGCGGCACCGGCGGCGCCGCCGTGGGCAGCGTGGCCCGCAGATGCTTGTTCATCACCTCGGTCCAGCGACCGCGCAGCTCCAGGTCGGCGTCGGGCGCGCGCAGCGACTGGCCTTCGGCCATCGCCTGACGTACGGTGGTCGTGGTGTCGGGCGCTGCGCCCATCAATTGGGCCAGATGGCGGCGCAAGAGCAGGTGACGCAGCGCATCGGCCTGGCCGCTGGCGCCCGCTGCATCGAGTGCAGCGCTGAAGCGCCAGGCCGCGGGCTCGGGGCCCAGCGGCTGCTCGAACCAGGGCGCGACAACCAGGCGCTGGGGCGGCGGCTCGACCACCTCCACCGGTGCGAAGCTGACGACTGGCGCGGCCGGCGCAGGCGCAGCTTGCGAAGGCGCTGAAGCCGGGGCCGAGGCAGCCGCCGGATCCGACGCCGCCGGCCCTTGAGCCAACGCGGCGCCGTGCAGCAGCACAGTCAGTCCGAGCACGGATCCCGACAACAGCGCGCGGCACGTCATTCCTTCGCCCTCCCCTGGCAGCACGGGTTCCGATGATGCCCCAGGCGCTATCCTGCGCCGCTCGATCCTGTTCTGTGCCTGCCATGACCGCCACCCTCAATCCTGGCACCGCGCTTGACCTCGGCCGGCTGCGTGCCTTGCGCATCAACCAGCCGGCCGTCACGCGACGCGTGGCCGGCCTCAACGCCAGCCGGTCGGTGAAGAAGGAGTTCCAGGCCGCCTGGCTGGTCAAGGCCATCCAGTGTCTGGACCTGACCACGTTGGCCGGTGACGACACCTACGGCCGCTGCAGGCGCCTGTGCGCCAAGGCGCTCTCGCCCTTGCGCGCCGACCGGATGGCCGCACTCGGCCTGCTTGAGTTGCAGGTCGGTGCGGTCTGCGTCTATCACGAGATGGTGGCCACCGCGGTCGACGCGCTGGCGGGCAGCGGCATCCCGGTGGCGGTGGTGTCGACCGGCTTTGCGGCCGGGCAGACGACGCTGGAGACCAAGCTGCGCGAGATCGAGCTGTCGGATGCTGCCGGCGCACGCGAGATCGACATCGTGATCAGCCGTCGCCACGCGCTGCTGCACGACTGGGCCGCGCTGTACGGCGAGATCAAGGCCTACCGCGCCGCCTGCGGGCCGGTGCACCTGAAGACCATCCTGGCCACCGGCGAGCTGCAGACGCTGGAGAACGTGGCCCGCGCGTCGTGGGTGGCGATGTCAGCCGGCACCAGCCGCCCCTGCATGGCGTGACGCTTGCGCTGCACGAAGCCATGGGCGTCATCGGCGTGATCGCGCCGGATGAGCCACCCTTGCTGGGCCTGCTGCAGCTGGTGGCGCCCGCACTGGCGATGGGCAACCGCGTGGTGGTCGTGCCGTCCAGGATCAGCCGCACTTCACCCGCCCTCCACCCGCCCTCCACCCGCCCTCCACCCACTACCCGGCCCCGGCCTTGCGTGCCCGCCGCCGGTGCGCCGATCTGGCCGAAGAAGTCGAACAGCTGCTGTGCCGCCGGCGTCACCTGCACACGCTGAGCAAGCGCAGCGTGGTCTACGGCACGCTGTCGCGGGTCCAGAATCGTGGCGCGGCCAGCTACGCCGTGCCCGGCGGACCGTCCGGGCTGGCCGGTGGCGGCAACTCCACCGGCGTCGAGTTCGGTCTGCGCCACAACTTCTAACCCGAGCCGCCCATGAATCCGCTTTCCGACTGGATCGGCCGCAGCGAGACGCTGCACGACGTCATCGGCCCGACGCCGGTACTGGCCTTGACGGCCACGCTCGACCACCCGAGCACGCCGCTACCCACCGGCACCGCGCTGCCGCCGCTGTGGCATTGGCTGTACTTCCTGCCGCTGCATCGGCAAAGCGAGATCGGCGCCGACGGCCACGCCAGGCGCGGCGGCTTCCTGCCGCCGGTGCCCCTGCCGCGCCGCATGTGGGCCGGCAGCCAGTTCGAGTTCCGCAGCCCGCTGCGGGTCGGCGACGCGGTCGCGCGCACCTCGACCATCGCCGACGTCACGCTCAAGGAAGGCCGCACCGGCCAGCTCGTGTTCGTCAAGGTGCGGCACGAGCTGCGCTGCAACGGCGCGGCCGACGCGGCGATCGTCGAATTTCACGACATCGTCTACCGCGACGCGAGGAAGCCCGGCGATGTCGAAGCGCCACCGCTGGCTGCGGCCACCGGTGCGGCCTGGCAAAGGGAACTGGTGCCCGATGACGTGCTGCTGTTCCGCTACAGCGCGCTGACCTTCAACGGCCACCGCATCCACTACGACCGCCGGTACGTGACCGAGGTCGAGGGCTACCCGGGGCTGATCGTGCACGGCCCGCTGATCGCCACACTGCTGATGGACCTGCTGCGCCGCCAGGCACCGGATGCCGAGCTCGCCAGCTTGCGCTTCAAGGCCGTGCGGCCGACCTTCGATGGCCGCCCTATGAAGGTCAACGGCCAGCGTGACGGTCAGACCGTCAAGCTCTGGGCCAACGACCACGAGGGCTGGCTGACGATGGACGCCGTGGCCACCTTGCGCTGAGGCCAACCCCATGCAACCACTCCAAGGCCTTACCGTCGTCACCCTCGAACACGCCATCGCCGCACCCTTCGCCACCCGCCAGCTGCCGACCTCGGCGCACGCGTGATCAAGATCGAACGGCCGGGTGTCGGCGACTTCGCGCGCGGCTACGACCAGCGCGTGCGCGGCCTGGCCTCGCACTTCGTCTGGACCAACCGCAGCAAGGAAAGCCTGACACTGGACGTCAAGCACCCGCAGGCCGCGGCGTTGCTGCAGCGACTGATCGTCGAGAAGGCCGACGCTGCGCGCGATCATCGTCGAGGTCTTCTCCACGCTCAGCGCCGAGCAGGTGGCCAGCAGACTGGAACAGGCGCAGATCGCCAACGCGCAGGTCAACGACATGGCCGGGCTGTGGGCGCATCCGCAACTGGCGGCGCGCCAGCGCTGGCGCGAGGTGGACCTGCTGTGCGAGAACGAGCAGGTCATGAAGCACACCACGCGCGAGCAACTGGCAGCGATGTGCGACCCGGTCAACTACCCTGGGGCAGAGCGGGGTGATGGTGGACCGGGTGCTGGCGTTGATGCCGGCGTCAAGCTCATGACACCACCGGCCAGCGGGTTGTGTTCACGGCGTAGTTCTGCGCACAGCCGTCGCGCCCATCGTGCGCCACCTGCCTCGCGGCCACCGTACCAGCCGGCTAACCTACAACCCGCGTTGCGCCGACGGTGCGAGTCGGGCAACAACGTGCGGGCGCGGCTTGTCGGTCTCGATACCCCGTCAACACAGACGCCGCGCAGCAGCGCCGGCAAGATGCAGCGTCACGAGATCGAGCGCAAGCTGCTCTGAGCCGTCGCCACAGGTGCGCCGGTTGCGCCACGACCTGCGGGCGCGGTCAGGTCGGCGCGCGCGCCGCTGCGACCGCGTCGAGCGCCCCTTCGCCGCGCGCGATCGCGGCGTCGAACATCGCGGCCACCCCGGGCATGACGTACAGCTCGACGCCGCCGCGCCGTGCTTCCTCGATCATCAGGCGAACGTCCTTGCGTGCCATCGCGACTTCGAACGACGGCGCCGTGAACTCGCCCTTTTCGATCCTGGCTGCCCGGGCCGGCAGAAACTGGCCCGGGTTGAAGTGCTTGAACAAGGAAAACGCCTCGCTGGTCGAGATGCCCACCGCGTGCGCCAGGCGGTTGACGTCACCGAGTACGCCCATGATCCCGATCAGCGTCAGGTTGCCGAACAGCTTGAACGCTGCCGCGCGCTCGGGGCCGTCGCCCAGGTAGAGCACCTGGCCGGTCATCTGCTGCAGCGCCGGAAGCAGCGCGTCATGGCGTGAGGGCTCTCCCGACACGAGCATCAGACCCGTTCCGTCGAGCGCGTTCGAAGGTCCCATGAAGACCGGTGCGTGAACAAACGTCCGCTCACGCAGGTTCCAGCGCGCGATGCGCTCGGCGGTGGGCGTGACGGCGGTGGTGGTGTGATCGACGATCCACACGGCCTTCGGGATCGCCGCCGCGATCGGTTCGAGCACCGCGTCGACCGATGCATCATCGGACAACGACAGGTGGATGCGCTCGACCCCCGCGAGTGCCGCGCGTGGATCGTCGAAGGCCCGGATGCCGTCGGCCTCGAGCGCGCGCGCCTTGGCGGCGCTGCGGTTCCACAGATGGACCTCGTGGCCCATTGCGCGCAAGCGACGTACGAACCCAGACCCCATCAGGCCGGTTCCGAAAAAGGCGATTCTCATGGCTTGAGTCTTTCCATGGACAAAGGAACGCGATCGAGG
>JANOJJ010000399.1:0-8312 GCA_031408155.1 Rubrivivax sp. | reverse complement strand
TCAGGCCGCAGACGCCGATCGGCTCCTTGCTGATCAGGGTCGTGCCGCGCTGTTCGCTGAAGGCGTACTGCTCGAGCACCGCGAGCGCGGTCTGCAGATGGCCGATGCCCATCGCCGCCTGGGCCTTCTGCGCCAGTGCGGCCGGCGCGCCCATCTCTTCAGTGATGGCGGCGGCCATGTCGGCGTAGCGCTTGTGGTACTCGGCGAGCACGGCTTTGAGCAGCGCCGCGCGCTCGGCAACGCTGGTCCGCGAATAGCTCGCAAAGGCCTTGCGCGCAGCCCTCGCGGCGCGGTCGACATCGACCGCCGACCCGATCGAGATGCGGCCGGCCACGCCTTCGGTGGCGGGGTTGATCACGTCCAGCGTCCTCGGCGTCGCTGGGGCGACCCACAGGCCGTCAATGTAGAAGTTCAGGTACTCGCGCATCGGGTGGACCTCGGTAGGAACGCTGGAGCGCGGCATTCTAGAGACGGTTTGTACGCTGCGCCGTGACGGCGGCGCAGGATTGCCCCACTAGCCGCAGCGGCCGGCTCGGCGCTACCGTCACCGCGCCGCCCGCGACCCGACGGGTGTTGGAGTGACCATGGAATCCCCCGCAGCCAACCCGAGGCTGATGCTCGATTACCTCTACGAGCACGAAGCCGGCCGTGCCGGGCAGGTGTTCCTGACCCAGCCCGTCGGCGGCGGCTTGGTGGTCGACCTGACCTGGGGCCAGGTGATGGACCAGGCGCGGCGCATGGCCACGCACCTGCGGGGCCGCGGCTTCGAGCCCGGCGCGCGCATCGCGATCCTGTCGAAAAATTGCGCGCACTTCTTCATCGCCGAGTTGGCGATCTGGCTCGGCGGGTACACCACGGTGGCGATCTTCCCCACCGAGACCGCTGAGACGGTGGGTTATGTGCTCGGCCACGCCGAAGCCAGCCTGCTCTTCGTGGGCAAGCTCGACAGCTGGCCGCAGCAGCAACCCGGCCTGCCGCCGGGGCTGCCGTGCATCGCGTTCGCGCTCGCGCCGCCGACCGATTTCGAGACCTGGGACGCGATCGTCGCGCGCACCGCGCCGCTGCAGGGCCGGCCGGCACGCAAGCCCGATGAGCTGGCGATGCTGATCTACACCTCGGGCTCGACCGGGCGACCGAAGGGCGTGATGTCGAGCTTTGGCGCGCTGACGCGCGTCGCCGAGGGCATCGCCGCCGACACCCGCACGCGCGTCGGGCCGGGCGTGGAGAGCCGCATGCTGTCGTACCTGCCGCTGGCGCACAGCTTCGAGCGCTCGTGGGTCGAAGCGGCGGCGCTGGTCGACGGCCATTCGCACATCTACTTCGCCGAGTCGCTCGACACCTTCGTGCAGGACCTGCAGCGCGCGCGGCCGACGCTGTTCATCTCGGTGCCGCGGCTGTGGGCCAGGTTTCAGCAGGGCGTGTTCGCCAAGATGCCGCCGGCCCGGCTCGACCGGCTGCTCGCGATCCCGATCCTCGGCCGCATGGTCGCGAAGAAGGTGCTCAAGGGCCTCGGGCTCGACGCGGTGGTGCAGGCCGGCAGCGGCTCGGCGCCGTTGCCGGCCGAGCTGATCCGCTGGTACCGGCGACTCGGCCTGAAGCTGTTCGAAGGCTACGGCATGACCGAGGACAACTCGTACTCGCACAGCTCCAACGACCGCAACAGCGAACCCGGCTGGGTCGGCGTGGCGATGCCCGGCGTGCAGGTGCGCCTGAGCCCCGAGGGCGAGGTGCAGATCAAGTCGCCGGGGCAGTTCAGCGGTTACTACAAGCAGCCCGAGCTGAGCGCCGAGTCGATCACCGACGACGGTTTCTTCCGCACCGGCGACCTCGGCGAACTGCGCCCCGACGGGCTGCTCAGGATCACCGGCCGCGCCAAGGAGCTGTTCAAGACGGCCAAGGGCAAGTACGTGGCGCCGGCGCCGATCGAGAACCGGATCAACGCACACCCGATGGTCGAGATGTCGATGGTCTCGGGCGTCGGTCAAAGCGCGGCCTATGCGATGGTGGTGCTGGCCGAACACCTGCGCGCGCGCCAGGCCGAGCCCGCGCTGCGCGCCGAGGTCGAAGCCGAACTCGGGTCCCTGCTGCAGGCCGTCAACCGCGAACTGCCTGACTACGAACAACTGCGCATGATCGTCGTCGCCAGCCAGGCCTGGACGATCGAGAACGGCTGTCTGACGCCGACGATGAAGATCCGCCGCACGCGCATCGAAGCCGCGGTGGCCGCCGAGGTCGACCGCTGGTACCAGGGGCGCGCAAACGTGGTCTGGGGCTGACGCGATGAGCGCCACCTCCGACCTGCCGCGCCATGGCGGCGACCGCGTCGCGCAGGCGCTGCAGGCGCACGGCGTGCAGCAGGTATTCACGCTCTGCGGCGGGCATATCTCGCCGATCCTGGTGGCAGCCAGGGCGCGCGGCCTGCGCATCGTCGACCTGCGCGACGAGGCGACTGCGGTCTTTGCCGCCGACGCCAGCGCGCGCCTGACCGGCATTCCCGGCGTGGCCGCGGTGACCGCCGGGCCGGGCATCACCAACACCATCACGGCGCTGAAGAACGCACAGCTTGCACAGTCGCCGCTGCTGCTGCTGGGCGGCGCGGCACCGACCGCACTGCAGGGCCGCGGGGCGCTGCAGGACATCGACCAGCGCCCGCTGGTCGCGCCGCACGTCAAGCGCTTTTTCAAGGTCGGCCGTGTGCGCGACCTCGGGCCTGCGGTGACCGAGGCCTTCGCCATCGCCCAAGCTGGCGTGCCGGGCCCGGTGTTCGTCGAATGCCCGGTCGACCTGTTGTACGACGAAGCGTCGATCCGCCAGTGGTACGTCGACGCCGCCGGCAAGGGACGCTCGCTGTCCGAGCGCGCGCTGCGCTGGTACCTGAAGCGCCACCTGCAGCGCCTGTTTGCCGGCAGTCACGACTTCAAGGCGCCGGACCTGAGCGCCGTCGTGGCGCCGCGCGCCACTGACAGCGCCTTGCAGGCGGCGCTGGCCGCGCTGCGCCGGGCCGAGCGAGCGCTGATCGTGATCGGCAGCCAGGCCGTGGTGCGTGCGGCCGAGGCCGACGCGCTGGCCGACGCGGTGGCGCGGCTGGGCCTGCCGGTGTACCTGTCGGGCATGGCGCGCGGGTTGCTGGGCCGCGACCCTGCGCTGCAGCTGCGCCACCAGCGCCGCCAGGCCCTGCGCGAGGCCGACTGCGTGCTGCTGGCCGGCGTGCCGTGCGATTTTCGGCTCGATTACGGGCGCCATGTGCGGCGCAGCGCGACCCTGATATCGGCCAACCGCAGCGCCAGGGATGCCCGGCTGAACCGCAAGCCGGATGTGGCGGCGATCGGCGATGCAGGCCTGTTCCTGCAGGAGCTTGCAAGCGTTGCAAACGCCGGCCTGGCCGCTACGCCGGCGCGCGCAGGCTGGCTCGCCACGCTGCGCCAGCGCGACACCGCGCGCGAGGCCGAGATCGACCAGCAGGCCGCGGCAACGGGCGAGTTCGTCAACCCGCTGGCGCTGTTTCGCACGCTCGAGCGTCTGGCCGCCGACGACGCGATCCTGATCGCCGATGGCGGCGACTTCGTCGGCACTGCGTCGTACGTGCTGCACCCGCGCGGCCCGCTGTCCTGGCTCGACCCGGGCGCCTTCGGCACGCTGGGCGTGGGCGCCGGCTTCGCGCTCGGCGCGGCCATCGCGCGGCCGGGCCGCGAGCTGTGGATCGTCTTCGGCGACGGCGCCTGCGGCTACGGCTTGACGGAGTTCGACAGCTTCGTGCGCCACCGCCTGCCGGTGATCGCCGTGGTCGGCAACGACGCGGGCTGGACGCAGATCGCGCGCGAGCAGGTCAAGCTGCTGCACGACGACGTGGCCACGGTGCTGGCGCGCACCGACTACCACGCGGTGGCGGCGGGCTTCGGGGCCGAGGGCATCCTGGTCAGGCACGCGCACGAGGTCGAGCCGGCGCTGCGCCGCGCGCAGGCCCTCGCCGCCGCCGGGCGGGCCGTGCTGGTCAACGTGTGGCTCGACAAGACGGAGTTCCGCGAGGGGTCGTTGTCGATGTAGCGGCAGCGCCGGCAACTGCTGGCAGTCGAGGGCGAATCGGCGCTCTAAGATCAATCCCTCGGCAGCGCCGCGACGAAACACCCCCATGAGCACCAAAGCCTTTGCCAGCCAGGCCGACCTCGAGCAAAAGAAGGTCAGCTTCACCAAGCTGTCCGACCACGCATACGCCTACACCGCCGAGGGCGACCCCAACACCGGCATCGTGGTCGGCGACGACGCGGTCATGGTCATCGACACCCAGGCCACGCCGGTGATGGCGCAGGACGTGATCCGGCGCATCCGCGAGGTGACCGACAAGCCCATCAGGACCGTGGTGCTGAGCCACTACCACGCGGTGCGTGTGCTCGGCGCGTCGGCCTACCGGCCTGAACACATCATCGCCAGCGAAGACACGCTGGACATGATCAGGGAACGCGGCGAGCAGGACAAGGCGAGCGAGATCGGCCGCTTCCCGCGCCTGTTTCAGGCGCTCGAATCGGTGCCGCCAGGCCTGACCTGGCCGACGCTGACCTTCAACCGCAAGATGACGCTGTGGCTGGGCCGGCTCGAAGTGCAGTTGCTGCAGGTCGGCCGTGGCCACACCAAGGGCGACACGGTGGTCTGGCTGCCGGCCGAGCGCATCCTGTTCTCGGGTGACCTGGTCGAGTTCGACGCCACGCCCTACGCCGGTGACGCCTACTTCGGCGACTGGCCGGCCACGCTCGACAACATCGCCGCGATGAAGCCGGCCAAGCTGGTGCCCGGCCGCGGCGCCGCGCTGGAGAACGAGGCGCAGGTCGCAGCCGGCCTGGCCGGCACGCGCAACTTCATTGCCGAGCTGTTTGCCTCCGTCAAGACCGGTGCCGCGAGCGGCAAGGACCTGAAGACGGTCTACCAGGACACCCTCGCGGCGTTGCGGCCGAGGTACGGCCACTGGGTCATCTTCGACCACTGCATGCCGTTCGACGTGAGCCGCGCCTACGACGAAGCGACCGCGCACCGTGACCCCCGCATCTGGACCGCCGAGCGCGACATCGAGATGTGGAAGGCGCTGCAAACCTGAGCCCGTCGGTGTCGTCCGTGGACTACCGAAACCTGGAGTTCGAGTACCGCGCCAGCGCTGACCAGCGCGCTGCCACGCCTACGCACCGTCGGCTGGTGGTGGTCGGCGCCGGCCCGGTGGGCTTGTCGCTGGCGATCGAGCTGGCCGTGCGCGGCGAGCCGGTGCTGCTGCTCGACGACGACCACCGGCTGTCGTCCGGCTCGCGCGCGATCTGCTTTGCCAAGCGCACGCTGGAGATCTGGGACCGGCTGGGCGTCGGCCAGCCGATGGTCGACAAGGGCGTGTCGTGGAGCGTGGGTCGGGTCTTCTTCGGCGACGCCGAGGTCTACCGCTTCGACCTGCAGCCCGAGCCCGGTCACGAGCGGCCGGCCTTCGTCAACCTGCAGCAGTACTACGTCGAGGGCTTTCTGGTCGAGCGCGCGCGCTGCAGTTGCCCAACCTCGAGATTCGCTGGAAGAACCGCGTCGTCGGCATCGAGCAGGACCAGCGCCGCGCCCTGCTGGCGGTCGAGACGCCCGATGGCGAGTACCGCATCAGCGCCGATTACGTGGCTGCCTGCGACGGTTCACGCTCGGCGTTGCGCGCGCTGCTGGGGCAGGAGAGCAAGGGCCGGGTCTTCCACGACCGCTTCCTGATCGCCGACGTGCGGATCGAAGAAGACCTGTTCCCCGGCGACGCCAGCGAGCGCTGGTTCTGGTTCGACCCGCCGTTCCACCGTGGGCAGAGCGTGCTGCTGCACCGTCAACCCGACCAGGTCTGGCGGATCGACTTCCAGCTCGGCTGGCAAGCCGACCCCGAGGCCGAGAAGCAGCCCGAGCGCATCACCCCGCGTGTGCGCCAGATGCTGCACCAGGGCTTCGGCCGCGACGTGCCCTTCACGCTCGAATGGGCCAGCGTCTACACCTTCGCCTGCCTGCGCATGGACCGCTTCCGTCACCGGCGGGTGATCTTCGCGGGTGACTCGGCGCATGGTGTGTCGCCGTTCGGCGCGCGCGGCGCCAACTCCGGCGTGCAGGACGGCAACAACCTGGCCTGGAAGCTGCTGGCGGTGCTGCGGGGGCAGGCCCCTGACGCGTTGCTCGACAGTTATGCCACCGAGCGGGAAAGCGCCGCCGACGAGAACATCCTCAACAGCACGCGCGCGACCGACTTCATCACGCCCAGGAGCGAGGTCAGCCGCCTGTTCCGCAAGGCCGTGCTGGGGCTGGCGCGCGACTTCCCGTTCGCGCGCCGGGTGGTCAACAGCGGGCGCTTGTCGGTGCCGACCACGCTCGACGGGTCGGTGCTGAACACCGCCGATGGCGATGCCTTCAGCGCATTGTTGCGACCGGGTGCAGCGGCGGTCGACGCGCCGCTGCGCGAATCCGGCCAGCCGACTTGGTTGTTGCGCAAGCTGGGGCTGGGCTTCACGCTGCTCGTGTTCGGCCCGGCGCCGGACTGGGCGCAGGCCCTGGAGCTGGCGCTGCTGGCGATCGACGGCACGACGCTGCGCGACGAGCAGGGCCTGGCCACGCAACGCTACGACGCCCGGCCCGGCACCACCTACCTGCTGCGCCCCGACGGTCACGTGGCCGCACGCTGGCGCAGCCCGACCGCGGCCGCGGTGCAGGCCGCCCATGCACGCGCCCTGGCAAGGAGCTGATGCCATGCTGATCACCGAAGCGAACATCGAACGGCCGGACGACTTCTATGCAGCGCTGCTCGCCGCCCACGAAGGCCTGAGCCGGGACCAGAGCCACGATCTCAACGCCCGGCTGGTGCTGCTGCTGGCCAACCAGGTCGGCCGGCTCGACGTGCTCGAGCAGGCCTTGGTCGCCGCCCGCGCCAACCTCGAAGGGAACCCCGCATGAGCGCGCATGGCCGTTCCAAAGCGACTCATCCCGGAGCGCGCAGCGCGCAGGGTAGTCCAGTGACCGAGTTGGAATACCACCGTGGCTGGGGCAACCAGTTCGAAAGCGAGGCCGTGGCCGGCACGCTGCCGGTGGGCCGCAACAGCCCGCAGCGGGTGGCCCGGGGCTTGTATGCCGAACTGCTGTCGGGCAGCGCCTTCACCGCACCGCGCGCCGACAACCGGCGCAGCTGGATGTATCGGCGCCAGCCCAGCGTCGCGGCCGGGCCGTTCGAGCCGCTGGCCCATGCCCACTGGAAGACCGGCGCCGCGCAAGGCCGCCAGACCGCACCCAATCCGATGCGCTGGCATGCCACGCCGGTGCCCACCGACCGGCCGCTGGACTTCATCGACGGCATGCACACGGTGGTGCTCAATGGCGACGCCGACGCGCAGACCGGCATCGCCGCCCATTTGCTGCTCGCCAACCGCAGCATGGAGCGCGCCTTCGTCAACGCCGACGGCGAGATGCTGGTCGTGCCGCAGCAGGGCGCGCTGACGATCACCACCGAACTCGGCATCCTGCAGGTGGCACCGGGCGAGATCGGATTGCTGCCGCGCGGCCTGGTCTTCAAGGTCGCCGTGGAGGGGCCTACGCGCGCCTACGTGTGCGAGAACTACGGTGCCCCGTTCCGCCTGCCTGAACTCGGCCCCATCGGCAGCAACGGCCTGGCCAACCCGCGCGACTTCAAGGCCCCGGTCGCCGCCTTCGAAGCCGATCCACGGCCGACCGAGATCGTGCGCAAGTTCGGCGGCCGGTTGTGGCGCACCTGTGCACCCGGCAGCCCCTTCAACGTGGTGGCCTGGCACGGCAACCTGGTGCCGGTGAAGTACGACAGCAGGCACTTCATGGTCATCGGCTCGATCAGCTTCGACCACCCCGACCCGTCGATCTTCACCGTGCTGACCAGCCCGAGCGACACGCCGGGCATGGCCAACTGCGACTTCGTGATCTTTCCGCCGCGCTGGATGGTGATGGAGGACACCTTCCGTCCGCCCTGGTTCCACCGCAACGTGATGGCCGAGTTCATGGGCCTGGTACACGGCCAGTACGACGCCAAGCCCGAAGGCTTCAAGCCCGGCGGCATGAGCCTGCACAACAGCATGGTGCCGCATGGTCCCGACGCCGAGGCCTTCGACAAGGCCAGCCAGGCCGCGCTGGCGCCGCACAAGCTCGACCACACCCTGGCCTTCATGTTCGAGAGCCGCTGGCGCTTTCGCGTCACCGACTGGGCGCTGCGTGGCGGCGCGCTCGATGCACGGTATGCCGACTGCTGGGCCGGGTTGAAGGACCAGGCCAGGCCATGAACAAAACGCACGACACCCGAGACGGTACCC
>JANOJJ010000360.1:0-18942 GCA_031408155.1 Rubrivivax sp. | reverse complement strand
GATGTAGATGCCTGCCGCATCGGCCGCATGCATCACCGTGCTGCCGGGCGGGACGCTGACCTTCTGGCCGTCGAGTTCGATTTCGATCATGGTGGATCCGAGTCCTGGGTCAGGCCGCTTGCTTGACCATGCAGGTCTTGTGTTCGACGTGGTACGCGAACTCGTCGTGGAAGTGCTTGAGCATGCCCTGCACCGGCATCGCAGCGGCGTCACCCAACGCGCAGATCGTGCGGCCCTTGATGTTGTCGGCCACCGAATCGAGCAGCTCCAGATCCTCCCGCTTGCCCTTGCCATGCTCGATGCGGTCGACCAGTCGCCACAGCCAGCCCGTGCCTTCGCGGCAAGGCGTGCACTGGCCGCAGCTCTCGTGCTGGTAGAAGTAGCTCAGGCGCAGCAGACTCTTGACCATGCAGCGGGTGTCGTTCAGCACGATGACCGCACCCGAGCCGAGCATCGAGCCGGCCTTGGCAATCGAGTCGTAGTCCATCGTGCAGTCCAGCATGACGCCCGCCGGCAGCACCGGCGCCGACGAGCCGCCCGGGATCACGGCCTTGAGAGGACCGCCCTTGACGCCACCGGCGAGCTCGAGCAGCTTGCTAAACGGCGTGCCCATGGGGACTTCGAAATTGCCCGGCTGGTTGACGTCACCGACCAGCGAGAAGATCTTGGTGCCGCCGTTGTTGGGCTTGCCGCACTCGAGGTAGGCCTGACCGCCGTTGTTGATGATCCACGGCACCGCGGCAAAGGTCTCGGTGTTGTTGATCGTGGTCGGCTTGCCGTACAGGCCGAAGCTGGCCGGAAACGGCGGCTTGAAGCGCGGCTGGCCCTTCTTGCCTTCGAGCGACTCGAGCAGCGCGGTTTCCTCGCCGCAAATGTAGGCGCCGAAACCGTGGAAGGCGTGCAGCTGGAAGCTGAAGTCGGTGCCCAGGATGCGGTCGCCCAGCCAGCCGGCGGCGCGCGCTTCGTTCAGCGCCTCTTCGAAGCGCTCATAGACTTCGAAGATCTCGCCGTGGATGTAGTTGTAGCCGCTGCGGATGCCCATCGCGAAGGCGGCGATGGCCATGCCCTCGATCACGATGTGCGGGTTGAAACGCAGGATGTCGCGGTCCTTGCAGGTGCCCGGCTCGCCCTCGTCGGAGTTGCACACCAGGTACTTGGGGCCCGAATACTGGCGCGGCATGAAGCTCCACTTCAGCCCGCACGGAAAGCCCGCGCCGCCCCGACCGCGCAGCGCCGAGAGCTTGACCTCGGCGATCACCTGCTCGGGCGTCATCGGCTCGCCACCCGCATGGCCGAGGACCTTCTGCAGCGCCGAATAGCCGCCACGCGCGACGTAGTCTGCCAGCCGCCAATTGTTGCCGTCGAGCCCGGCGTAGATCTGCGGGTCGATGTGGCGGCCATGAAAGCAGGTCTGCAGGCCCGTGGCCTGGAACTTGGACAGATCCAACATGCTCACCCCTGTGCCTTCAGCGTGGCCAACAACTCGTCGATTCGCTCGTTGCTCATGTAGCTCAGCATCTGACGGTCGTTGAGCAGCAGCACCGGCGCGTCGGCGCAGGCGCCCAGGCATTCGCTGGGCTGCACGGTGATCTTGCCGTCGGCCGTGGTGCCGTACGGCTCGACGCCGAGCTTCTTGCACACGTGGTCGAGCGCGGTCTGTCCGTCGCGCAGCTGGCACGGCAGGTTGGTGCAGACGTTGAGCTTGAACTGGCCCACCGGCTGCTGGTTGTACATGTTGTAGAAGGTCGTGACCTCGTGCACCGCGATTGGCGGCATGCCCAGCACGGCCGCAATGCCCTCTTCGGCTTGGCGCGAGACATGGCCCTGCTCGTGCTGCACGATGGCCAGGCAGGCCATCACGGCCGATTGCTTGTGCTCGGCGGGGAACTTGGCGAGCTCGCGCGCGAACTTCGCCAGGGTCGACTCGGACAGCGGGGCTGCGGCCACCGGTTGAGCTTGTGTTGAGTTCATCATCGATCGATATCGCCGAACACGAGATCCATGGTGCCGATCACCGCCACGGCGTCGGCGAGCATGTGGCCACGAGTCATTTCATCGAGTGCGGCCAGGTGCGGGAAGCCCGGCGGCCGGATCTTCAGCCGGTAGGGCTTGTTGGCGCCGTCGCTGACGATGTAGATCCCGAACTCGCCCTTGGGATGCTCCACCGCCGCGTAGGCTACGCCTTCGGGCACGTGGAAACCTTCGGTGAAGAGCTTGAAGTGATGGATCAACTCTTCCATGTTGGACTTCATGTCCACGCGCGATGGTGGCGCCACCTTGTGGTTGTCGGTGATCACCGGGCCGGGGTTCTTGCGCAGCCAGTCGATGCACTGCTGGATGATGCGGTTGCTCTGGCGCAGTTCTTCGACACGCACCAGGTAGCGGTCGTAGGTATCGCCGTTGAGACCCACCGGCACGTCGAAGTCGAGCTTGGCGTAGACCTCGTAGGGCTGCTGCTTGCGCAGGTCCCACGCGATACCCGAGCCGCGCAGCATCGGGCCGGTGAAGCCGAGGTTGAGCGCGCGCTCCGGTGTCACCACGCCGACGCCCACGGTGCGTTGCTTCCAGATCCGGTTGTCGGTCAGCAAGGTCTCGTAGTCGTCGACGTTGCTCGGGAAGCGCTTGCAGAAGTCGTCGATGTAGTCGAGCAGCGACCCTTGGCGGTTGGCATTGAGTGCCTTGATCGCCTTGTCGTTCCTGATCCGGCTGACCTGGTACTGCGGCATGCTGTCCGGCAGGTCGCGGTAGACGCCGCCCGGTCGGAAGTACGCGGCGTGCATGCGCGCGCCCGACACCGCCTCGTACATGTCGAACAAGTCTTCGCGCTCGCGAAAGCAGTAGATGAGGATGTTCATCGCGCCGCAGTCCAGCCCATGCGCGCCCAGCCACAGCAGATGGTTCAGCAGCCGCGTGATCTCGGCGTACATCACGCGGATGTACTGTGCGCGGATCGGAACCGTTATGCCCAGCAGCTTCTCGATCACCAGGCAGTAGGCGTGCTCGTTGGCCATCATCGACATGTAGTCGAGCCGGTCCATGTAGGGCAGCGCCTGGATGTAGGTCTTGGTCTCGGCCAGCTTTTCGGTGGCGCGGTGCAGCAGCCCGATGTGCGGGTCGGCGCGCTGGATCACTTCACCGTCGAGCTCGAGCACCAGGCGCAGCACACCGTGCGCGGCCGGATGCTGAGGACCAAAGTTCAGCGTGTAGTTCTTGATTTCAGCCATACGCGCCTCAGGCTCCGAACAGCGGGCTGCGCTGGACTTCGGCGCAGGCTGACTTCGCGCCAGCGAAGTCAAGCCCGCGGAGCGGGCGGCCGGAGCCAAAGTTCAGCGTGTAGTTCTTGATCTCGGCCATGATTCCTCAGTGCAAGCCGCCGTAGTTGTCTTCGCGCACCACACGCGGCGTGATCTCGCGCGCTTCGATCGTCACCGGCTGGTAGATCACGCGCCGGGTCTCGGCGTCGTAGCGCATCTCGACGTGTCCCATGACGGGGAAATCCTTGCGCATCGGGTGGCCGATGAAGCCGTAGTCGGTGAGGATGCGGCGCAGGTCGACATGGCCTTCGAAGAGGATGCCGAACAGGTCGAACGCTTCGCGCTCGAACCAGTTGGCAGAACTCCACAGCTCGGTCACCGAGGGCAGCGATGGCAACTCATCGTCGGCCGCGAAAACCTTCAGCCGCACACGCCAATTGTGCGTAACCGACAGCAGGTGCGAGACCACGCAATAGCGCTGGCCGTCCCAGGCTTGATTCTTGTACTCGGAGTAATCGACACCACACAAGTCGATCAACTGCTCGAACGACAGGGTCGGGTCGTCGCGCAACGTGCGCGCCATGTCCAGGTAAGTGGCTGCGGCCACTGTCACGGTGATCTCACCGCGCTGGCGACGAAGCGAAACGATGGCCGGCCCGAGCGCAGCTTCGAGCGCGGCCTGCAAGGAGTCGAGTCTGATGGTCATGGTGCAGCGGTTCCGTCCAGCGTCAACGAGCGATGGTGTGCTCGCGACGGATCTTGGCCTGCAACTGCAGGATCCCGTAGAGCAGCGCCTCGGCCGTCGGCGGGCAGCCGGGCACGTAGACGTCCACCGGCACGATGCGGTCACAGCCGCGCACCACCGAGTAGCTGTAGTGGTAGTAGCCGCCACCGTTGGCGCACGAGCCCATCGAGATCACCCAGCGCGGTTCGGCCATCTGGTCGTAGACCTTGCGCATGGCCGGTGCCATCTTGTTGCACAGCGTGCCGGCGACGATCATCAGGTCGCTCTGGCGCGGGCTGGGGCGAAACAACATGCCGAAGCGGTCGATGTCGTAGCGTGCAGCACCGGCATGCATCATCTCGACCGCGCAGCAGGCCAGTCCGAAGGTCATCGGCCACAGCGAGCCGGTCTTGGACCAGTTGACCAGCATGTCGACCGAGGTGGTGACGAAGCCTTCCTTCAGTACGCCTTCGATGCCCATGAAAACCAGCTCCGGTGATTGCTTCGATGCTTGTCGGCGACGAACGCGACATTCCCAGTCGAGCGCACCCTTCTTCCACTCGTAGGCGAAGCCCACGACCAGGATCGCGAGGAACAGCATCATGGCCCAGAAGCCTGACGCCCCGATGTCACGCAGCGACACCGCCCACGGAAAGAGAAACGCGATCTCGAGATCGAACAGGATGAAGAGAATGGCCACCAGGTAGTAGCGCACATCGAACTTGACGCGCGCGTCCTCGAAGGCTTCGAAGCCGCACTCGTAGGGGCTGTTCTTTGCCGAGTCGGGTCGATTGGGGCCGAAGACGAAGCCCAGCACCTGCGGCGCGACGCCGACGCCGATGCCGACCAGGATGAAGAGGATTACGGGCAGGTAGGTTTGCAGATCCATGGCGTCGTCAGCTCGTTGTCAACTCGTTGTCAACTTGTAGTCAGCTCAAACACGGTCGCAAAAAAACGCGCCTGCCGCAGCAGGGTTGCCTGCCGCCCAGGGCGCGCCCAATTGCCCGATCAGCCGTTGCAGTGCCGCGGTGGGACATTGCTGCAACCTGCCCCTGCGGGCGCGCGCTGCAGCGCATTTCCTATCCTTGGTGCCGACGGCGAGACTCGAACTCGCACAGCTTTCGCCACTACCCCCTCAAGATAGCGTGTCTACCAATTTCACCACGTCGGCACGATCTGAACCTGCTCCGCAGCACGTTCGACGGGTGTGAGGAAGAACTCGCCGAACAGCTTTGAATTCTATCCCGAAATGAAGGGACTTCCGTGCCGGAACCGGCCCGCGCCGGCAGCGCCACGTTCGGTCTTGCGCCGGCTCACTTGGACGCAGTCGCCGGCACGCCCGAGGCCACTGTTGCGGCCGGCAGCGGCTCGCCCGTGAGGTCGGTCCTGGCGGCCGGCGCAAGGCCCGGAATGGCACCCGGCACCGGTCCCGGGATGCCCGGTCCACTGGCGCTGCCGGCAGGGCGGTCGAGCACACTGCCGCCACTGCTGGGCTGGCGCGCGCCGCCGGCGTTGGACAGCAGGACCAGCACCAACGTGGAGACGAAGAACACGGTCGCGCAGGCCGCCGTCGAGCGCGACAGGAAGTTGGCGCTGCCGGTGGCACCGAACAAACTGCCCGACGAACCGCTGCCGAACGAGGCGCCCATGTCGGCCCCCTTGCCGTGCTGGATCAGCACCAGGCCGATCATCACCAACGCCGACAGCAACTGCAGCGCCAGCACGAGGGTCATCCAAATCTGCATGTCTGAAAGTTCTCCGGGAAGTGGGGTCGCAACAACAAGCCGCTTGTTTTGGACGCTAGCCGTCGGCGCGACAGATGGCGATGAAGTCCGAGCCCTTCAGGGCGGCCCCTCCGATCAGCCCGCCATCGATGTCGGGTTGGGCGAACAAGGTGGCTGCGTTGTCGGCCTTGACGCTGCCGCCATAGAGGATGCACATGCGCTCGCCGTGGCCGGTGGCGGCCTGCAGCTGCGAGCGCAGCACGCGGTGCACGTCTTGCGCCTGCTCGGGGGTGGCCGTGCGGCCGGTGCCGATGGCCCAGACCGGCTCATAGGCGACCACGATCTCGCCGGCGCAATGCGCCAGCTGATGGATCACGGCGGCCAGTTGGCGCTTGACCACCGGCTCGGTCTCGCCGGCTTCGCGCTGCGCCAGCGTCTCGCCGACGCAGACGATGGGCGTAATGCCCCGTGACAGCGCGGCCTGCGCTTTCTGCGCCACCAGCAAGTCGCCCTCTTGGTGGTAAGCCCGGCGCTCGGAGTGGCCGACGATCACGTAGCGACAGCCGAACTCGGCCAGCATCGACACCGACACCTCGCCGGTATAGGCGCCTTGTTCGTGCGCCGAACAGTCCTGCGCACCCCAGCGGATAACGCTGCCGGCCAGCGTGGCTGCAGTCTCGGTCAGGTAGGGATAGGGCACGCACACCGCCACGTCGAAGCCATAGGGCCGCCCGCCGGCGATGGCGGCCAGCAGTTCGGCGTTGGCCGGCCGGCTGCCGTTCATCTTCCAGTTGCCCACCACCAGTTTGCGTCGCATGGCTCGTCCTCGCTTCTACCAGGTCAACACGATCTTGCCGACATGCGTGCTCGACTCCATCAGCGCGTGTGCCGCGGCCGCCTGGGCCGCCGGGAACACCTGATGGATGACCGGCTTGATGCGGCCCGCTTCGATCAATGGCCAGGCGTTGGCACGCAAGGCGCGCGCCAGTGCGGTCTTGTAGGCCACCGACCGCGGGCGCAGGGTCGAGCCCGTGATGGCCAGCCGCTTGCGCAGCACCAGGCCGGCGTCGATCACGCACGTGGTGCCGCCCTGCACCGCGATGATCGCCAGACGACCGTCATCGGCCAGGCATTCGACCTCGCGGCCAAGGTAGTCGCCGGCCACCATGTCGAGCACGACGTCGACGCCGCGCCCGCCGGTCAGCCGCTTCGCTTCGGCGGCGAAGTCGTGCGTGCGGTAGTTGATCGCGTGATCAGCACCAATGGCCAAGCAGGCGGCGCACTTGTCGTCGCTGCCGGCAGTGACGATCACCGTCGAGCCCAGCGCCTTGGCCAGCATGATCGCGGTCACGCCGATGCCGCTCGAGCCGCCCTGCACCAGCAGCGTCTCGCCCGGCTGCAGGCGAGCGATCTCGAACACGTTCTGCCAGACCGTGAAGAAGGTCTCGGGCAGGCTGGCGGACTCGACCGCACTCAGGCCCCTGGGGCTGGGCAGGCACTGGCCGGCCGGTGCCGTGCAGCGCTGCGCATAACCACCGCCGGCGACCAACGCGCAGACGGCGTCGCCGATCGCCAGGCCGGCCGCCGCCAGATCTTCGGGGGCACCGGCGAGCACCGTGCCGGCGACCTCGAGACCGGGCAGGTCCGACACGCCAGGGGGCATCGGGTACAGGCCCTTGCGCTGCAGCACGTCGGGGCGGTTCACGCCCGACGCCTGCACCGCAAGCAGCAACTCACCCGGCTTTGCAAGCGGATCGGGACGCTGCACTTCGCGCAGTACCTCGGGGCCACCCGGCTGGGCGATTTCGATGGCTCGCATGCTGCCCTCCGCCTTGCCTACTCGACCTTGGGCAGGTCGCTCGCCGGTGCGCTTGCAGCCGGTGCAGCGGCGTCCGTCAATGCCGGCGCTGGCGCCGGCGCATCGGACGCCGCGGGCGCATCGCCGTACTCGCGGCGCGGCGGCCGATCGCCACGGTCACGGCGCGGGCGGTCGTCGCGGTCACGACGCGGTGGACGGTCGCCCCGGTCAGCGCGTTCGTCCTCCATCCCTTCCGGTCGCTCGAGCAGCGCCTTCATCGACAGCTTGATGCGGCCTTTCTCGTCAGTCTCCAGCACCTTGACCTTGACGATCTGGCCTTCCTTCAGGAAGTCGGTCACGGCCTCGACGCGCTGGTGCGCGATCTGGCTGATGTGCAGCAGGCCGTCCTTGCCGGGCAGGATGTTGACCAGCGCACCGAAGTCCAGGATCTTGGTGATCGCGCCTTCGTAGACCTTGCCGATCTCGGCTTCAGCGGTGATCTCGCTGATGCGGCGCTTGGCGAATTCGGCCTTGTCGGCGTCGACCGAGGCGATGGTGATGGTGCCGTCTTCGCCGATGTCGATCGTGCAGCCGGTCTCTTCGGTCAACGCACGGATGGTGGAGCCCCCCTTGCCGATCACGTCACGGATCTTGTCCGGGTTGATCTTCATCGTGTACAGGCGCGGCGCGAACACGCTGACCTCGGCCTTGGCCACGCCCATCGCTTCGACCATCTTGCCCAGGATGTGCAGTCGCGCTTCCTTGGCCTGAGCCAGTGCGACCTGCATGATCTCCTTGGTGATGCCCTGGATCTTGATGTCCATCTGCAGCGCGGTGATGCCGCCGGCACTGCCGGCCACCTTGAAGTCCATGTCACCGAGGTGATCTTCGTCACCCAGGATGTCGGTCAGCACGGCGAAACGGTTGCCTTCCTTGATCAGTCCCATCGCGATGCCGGCGATGTGCGCTTTCATGGGCACGCCGGCGTCCATCAGCGCCAGGCAACCGCCGCAGACCGAAGCCATCGACGACGAGCCGTTGCTTTCGGTGATCTCGCTGACCACGCGCAGCGTGTACGGGAAATCCTCTTTCTTCGGCAGGGCCGCCAGCAGGGCCCGCTTGGCCAGCCGCCCGTGGCCGATCTCGCGCCGCTTGGGGCTGCCGAAACGGCCCGCTTCGCCGGTCGCAAAGGGCGGCATGTTGTAGTGCAGCATGAAGCGGTCTTCGTAGTCGCCCGACAGCGCGTCGATGCGCTGGGCGTCGCGTTCGGTACCCAGCGTGGCCACCACCAGTGCCTGCGTCTCGCCACGGGTGAAGAGCGACGAGCCGTGGGCGCGCGGCAGCACGCTGTTGCGGATCTCGATCGGACGCACCGTGCGCGTATCGCGGCCGTCGATGCGCGGCTCTCCCGACAGGATCTGGCCGCGCACGATGCGGGCCTCGATCTCGAAGAGCAGGGTTTCGACACCGACCTTGTCGAAAGCGGCGCCCTCGGCCTCGAGTGCAGCCATCACGTTGGCCGACGCCTCGCGGCAGGCCTGGGTCCGAGCCTGCTTGCTGCGGATCTGGTAGGCCGCGCGCAGCGGCTCTTCGGCCAGCCCGGCGACCTTGGCAATGAAGGCCTCGTTCTTGGCCGGCGGCTTCCAGTTCCAGTCGGGCTTGCCGGCGTCGCGGACCAGATCGTTGATGGCCGCGATGGCAATCTTGCCCTGGTCGTGGCCATAGACCACGGCGCCGAGCATGACCTCTTCGCTCAACTGGTCGGCTTCCGACTCCACCATCAGCACGGCGGCTTCGGTGCCGGCCACCACCAGGTCGAGCCGGCTGGAAGCCAACTCGGTCTTGCCCGGGTTCAGCACGTACTCGCCGTTGACGTAGCCCACGCGCGCGGCGCCGATCGGTCCGTCGAACGGGATGCCGCTGATCGACAGCGCGGCGCTGGTGCCGATCATGGCGGCGATGTCAGCCTGCACCTCGGGGTTGAGGCTGACCACGTGCACGATGACTTGCACCTCGTTGTAAAAACCATCCGGGAACAGCGGCCGGATCGGGCGGTCGATCAGGCGGCAGGTCAGGATCTCGGCTTCGCTCGGGCGGCCTTCGCGCTTGAAGAAACTGCCCGGAATGCGGCCCGCGGCATAGCTCTTTTCGGTGTAGTCGACGGTCAGCGGGAAGAAGTCCTGGCCACCCTTGGCGTCGGTCTTGGCCACCACGGTGGCCAGCACGACGGTGCCTTCGATGTCGACCAGCACGGCGCCAGTGGCCTGGCGCGCGATCTCGCCGGTTTCCATCGTCACGCTGTGGGGACCCCACTGGAAGGTCTTGCTGACTTTGTTGAAGATGCTCATGCGGATGTCTCCGGTTGCGTTACGGCGCGGATACGGTGGCGCCACACTCACCGGGAGCCGGTCGGGCACGGCGTTATGCCATTCCAGGGAAGCCCGCGCATCGTGCCTTCGGGGCTTCGTTGGAATGACACAGCAGCGTCCGTCCTTGCCGTCTCCATTGGACTGGCAGGCGGCCGCCAGGGCCACCCGCCGACTAAGCCTTTTACTTGCGCAAGCCGAGCTTGCCGATCAGTGCGGTGTAGCGCTCGGGCTCGCGGTCCTTCAGGTAGGACAGCAGGCGCTTGCGCTGGTTGACCATCTTGAGCAGGCCGCGGCGGCCATGGTGGTCCTTCAGGTGGAGCTTGAAGTGCGGCGTGAGTTCGTTGATGCGTGCGGTGAGCAGCGCGACCTGAACTTCGGGGGAGCCGGTGTCGTTGAGGCCACGGGCGTTGGCCTTGACGATCTCGGCCTTCTGGGCAATTGCCAGGGTCATGGGATTTCCTAGTCACTTGGAAACCGCCACGCGTGACCGGAGCAAGGCCCCGCAGCCTGGAACGGTTTCCGGTTTTCACTTGCGGCAGACCAGTGAAACCGACCGGTGCCGTGCTCTGATTCCCCAAACGGGGAAGGCGGGATTATAGCCCCAGCGCGCCAGCCAGCCGGGCCAGGCCCTGGTCCAGCCGCGCCGGGTCGCGCGAGGCGAAGCACCAGCGCAGCCAGCCTTCGCCTTCGACACCGAAAGCCGCCCCGGGTGCCAGACCCAATGCGTGTTCGCGCACCAGCCGCTTGGCCAAGGCCAGCGAATCGTCCTGCCCCAGCACGCGCAAGAAGGCGTACATGCCGCCCGCCGGCAGCGCGACCTGCACGCCCCGGCAAGGCTTGCAGGCCTTGCACCAGGCGATCGCGGCAGGCCTGCAGCCGCTGCACCAGGCCGGGCACGAAGTCGTCGGCCAGGGCCAGCCCCGCCAGCGCGCCGCGCTGCACGAAGACCGGGGCACATGAGGTGTTGAACTCGATCAACTTGCCGATCGCGTCGAGGTGGCCACGCGGCAACACCAGCCAGCCCAGGCGCCAGCCGGTCATCAGGAAACTCTTCGAAAAGCTGTGCGCGACGAGCAGCCGGTCGTCGGGTCCGGCGAGGTCGAGGAAACTCGGCGCGCAGCGCGAACCGTCGAAGTACAGCCGCTCGTAGACCTCGTCGGCGACGATCCAGCAGCCTCTGCGCCGGCAATGCGACAGCAGCGCCGCTTGTTCGTCGCGCGTCAGCGTCCAGCCAGTCGGATTGTTCGGCGCGTTGACCAGCAGCACCGTGGTGCGCGCGGTCACGGCGCGCAGCAGTTCGTCGACATCGAGTCGCCAGACGCCGTCTTTCGGCCGCAGCGGCACCCGCGTGACGCGCGCGCCCAGGATCGCCGGCTGTGCGGTGAGGTTGGGCCACACCGGCACCACGGCCACCACCTCGTCGCCGGCTCCGGCCAGCATCTGCATCGCCAGCATCAGCGCGTTGACGCCTGATGAGGTGACGGCGATGCGGTCTTCGCCCAACCGGCCATGCAGGCCGCTGGCATAGGCCGCCAGCGCATGACGCAGTTCGGGCAGGCCCAGGTTGTGCGAATAAAAGGTCTCGCCGGCCTGCAGCGAGCGGACCGCGGCCTCGCGGATGGGCGCAGGCGTGACCTCGTCGCTTTCGCCGAACCAGAAGGCCAGAACGTCGCTGCGGCCCAGGCCGGCGTTGGCCACCTCGCGGATGCGCGAGCCGGGCAAGGATTCGATCTCGGGTCTCATCGGTCGATGGGTCCTGGTCGGAGCGGTCTTCAGATCTGGTCCAGCGGCCAGCGTGGTCGCACGTCGAAGGCGCCGCCGCGCCGGCCCTGATCGAGCCCGCGCTGCGCCCGCATGGCCGCGGCCAGCGCGATCAACGCGCCGTTGTCGGTGCACAGCGCCAGCGGCGGATAGTGCACCTGCAGGCCGCGCCGCGCGGCCGCCGCGTCGAGCTGCGTGCGCAGCCGCCGGTTGGCTCCCACGCCGCCGGCCACCACCAGCCGCTGCAGAGCGCTATCGTTCAGCGCGCGCAGCGTCTTGGCCACCAGCACGTCGACGATGGCGGCCTGCGTCGATGCGGCCAGGTCGGCACGCGAGGTCTCGCTCGGCTGTGGGCCGAGTGCACGCAGGCGTGTCAGCACGGCCGTCTTCAGGCCGGCGAAAGAAAAGTCGAGATTGCCGCTGTGCAGCAGCGGGCGCGGCAGCGCGATGGCGTCGTCCCGCCCTGACTCGGCCAGGCGCGCCAGCGCCGGCCCACCGGGGTAGCCCAGGCCGAGCAGCTTGGCGCTCTTGTCGAACGCCTCGCCGGCCGCATCGTCGATCGTTTCGCCGAGCAGTGTGTAGCGCCCCACGTCGTCGACTCGCATCAACTGCGTGTGGCCGCCCGAGACCAGCAGCGCAATGAAGGGGAACTGCGGCGGGTCGTCGGCCAGGAAGGGCGACAGCAGGTGGCCTTCGAGGTGATGCACCCCCAGCGTCGGCCGATCGAGCGCCAGGCCCAGCGCCGCGGCGACGCCGGCACCGACCAGCAATGCACCGGCCAGGCCCGGGCCGCGCGTATAGCCCACGAGATCGATCGCCGTGGCGCCGACGGCGGCCTCGGCCAGCACCTGCCGCAGCAGCGGGATCACGCGTCGCACATGGTCGCGCGACGCCAGTTCGGGCACCACGCCGCCGTAGGCCTGGTGCATGTCGACCTGGCTGTGCAAGGCATGCGCCAGCAGGCGCGGCGTGCCCGGTCCATCGACCTCGACGAGGGCGACGCCAGTCTCGTCGCAGGAGGATTCGATGCCGAGGACTTTCACACCGCGCGCAGTGTAGCGGTCGGGGCCGGCGGACAGCACGGGTGGCGATGGCGCAGGCGGCCGGGCAAGGCCGCATCGCGGCGCCACGGCAAGCCCTGCAAGAACTGCAGAAGGGCAGTGGCTGGCCGAGGCCACTGCGGCCTGTCGGGGCATCAGCGGCAGCGGCAGCACGGCTTCGGGCACGGTGCAACACGGTCTGGGCGGCACCGACATCTGGCGCGACATCGACATCGTGAACGGCTCGCCGCAGGCTGACACCCTGATCGGCAGCCGTGCGCTGGTGTTCGAACAGCTTCACGGCGGGCGCGCGCTGGCGCCCGCGTCCCGTGGCAGCATGCAGACTGATGAAATTCCTCTTCGTCCACCAGAACTTCCCGGGCCAGTTCCGCCACCTCGCCCCGGCCCTGGCGGCCCAGGGCCACGAGGTGTGGGCGATGGGCATCCACCAGCCCGATGCAGCGTTGCCGGGCGTCAGGCACCTGCTGGTCAAGGCCCCCGGCGCGGTCGACCGCGTGCGCCGGTCCGACCCCGAACTGCGTGAGTTGCACGCCAAGTTCGTGCGCGGCCAGGCCACCGCCGCTGCGCTGCAGAAGGTGATGGAAGGCGGCTTCGTGCCCGACCTGATCTATTCGCACCCGGGCTGGGGCGAGTCGATGTTCCTGCGTGACGTGTGCCCCACCGCCCGCCAGCTGGTGTTTGCCGAGTACTACTACGGCACGGCGGGCGGCGACACCGCCTTCGATCCGGAGTTTTCGACGCCGTCGCAGCTGGCCTTGATGCGCTCGCGCGTCAAGAACACGCACCTGCTGCACGCCTTGTCGATGGCCGACGCGGCCCTATCGCCGACCGAGTTCCAGCGCAGCCAGCACCCGGCCTGGGCATGGCCGCGCATCGAGGTCATCCACGACGGCGTCGACAGCCGGCGCTTCGTGCCCGACCGCACGGCCGTGGTGCAGTTGCGCCGCGCCGGCCTGACGCTGCGCCCGGGGCAGGAGGTGGTGACCTTCGTTGCCCGCCAGCTCGAGCCGTATCGCGGCTACCACATCTTCATGCGTTGCCTGGCGCGCCTGCAGCGGCTGCGGCCCGACGTGCAGGTGGTGATCGTTGGCGGCGACGGGGTCAGCTACGGTGCCGCGCCGCCGCCGGGCCAGAGCTGGAAGCAGATCTTCCTTGACGAGGTCAGCGCGCAGATCGACCTCGAGCGCGTGCACTTCGTCGGCCGATTGCAGCATCAGCTGCTGCTGCAACTGATGCAGGTCTCGGCCGCGCATGTGTACCTGACCTACCCCTTCGTGCTGTCGTGGTCGATGCTGGAGGCGATGAGCATCGGCTGCCTGGTGATCGGCTCGCGCACGGCGCCGGTGCAGGAGGTCATCGAGCATGGCCGCAATGGCCTGCTGGCCGACTTCTTCGACCCCGAGGCGCTGGCCCACACAGTGGCCGACGCGCTGCAACGGCGCGACGCGCTGGCGCCGCTGCGGCTGGCGGCGCGCCAGGACATCATCGATCGCTACGACCTGGTCACGCGCTGCCTGCCGCGGCAACTGCGGTTCCTGCTCGACTGACAGGCTGAGAGGCTGAGAGGCTGACCACGGTCGGGCCAAGGGCGGGCTTCGAATAGAGTCGCCCTGCAATGCCCTTCGGGTCGACCTGCCACGCCGGCCCGAGCCCCCACTCCAGGAGATCGCCGTGCCGTGCTATTCCATCGAAGGGGTCACGCCGGTCGTCGACCGCGCCGCCTACGTCCATCCGACGGCGGTGCTGATCGGCGACGTGATCGTCGGCCCCGGCTGTTATGTCGGCCCCAACGCCTCGCTGCGCGGCGACTTCGGCCGCATCGTGCTCAAGGCCGGGTCCAATGTGCAGGACACCTGCGTCGTGCACGGCTTCCCGTTCGCCGACACCGTGGTCGAGGAAAACGGCCACATCGGCCATGGCGCCGTGCTGCACGCCTGCGTCGTGCGGCGCGATGCGATGGTCGGCATGAACGCCGTCGTGATGGACCGGGCCGAGATCGGCGAACGCGCGATGGTGGCGGCCTGCGCCTTCGTGCGCGCCGGCATGCAGGTCAGCGCCGGCTGGCTTGCGGCCGGCCTGCCGGCGAGGAACCTGCGCGCCCTGAGCGACGACGAGATCGCCGGCAAGGCTGAGGGCACGGCGATCTATCAGGACCTGACGCGCCGCTGCCTGGCCAGCATGACCGAGGTGCAAGCGCTGGCGGCGCTGGAGGATGAACGACCGACGCTGCAGGTCCCGGCGCAGTGGAAACGGTCGTGACGGCTGCGCCGACAAGCACGCTGCATGGGCGCGAGCGGTCTACATCTTGCAGCCGCGGCCCGGATCGGCCAACGCCTTGCTGGCCACGCCGATGACCTTGTTTTCCTTGCCGATGACCTGGCGCAGGTAGATGTCCTGCACCGGGTTGTGCTGCCTCGACACGACAAACGGACCGCGCGGGCTGTCGATGCGGGCCTTCTCGATGGCGGAGGCGATCTCGGTCTTCTTCGTCACGTCGCCCTTCACCGCCGCCAGACCGGCGCCGAGCATCTGCGCCGCGTCGTAGCCCTGCACCGCATAGACGTCGGGCTGCAGCTTGTAGGCCTTGGCGTAGGCCAGGCGGAAAGCGTTGTCGCGCGGCGTGCCCAGGCTGTCGGCGTAGTGCAGTGTGGTCAGCACGCCGTCGGCGTCGGCGCCCTGGGCCTCGAGCGTGCCGTCGGTCAGGAAGCCGGCGCCGTACAGCGGCACGCTCTTCTTCAGGCCGGCGGCGGCATAGTCCTTGACGAACTTGACGGCGCCGCCGCCGGCAAAGAAGGTGTAGACCGCGTCCGGCTTGGCGGCGGCGATCTCGGTCAGCAGGGCCTGGAACTCCACCCCCGGGAACGGCAGGCTCAGCTCCTTGACGACCTGGCCGCCGGCCTTTTCGAACGCGTCTCTGAAGCCGCGCACCGACTCGTCACCGGCGGCGTACTTCCAGGTGATGGTCACCACCTTCTTGTGACCCTTCTTGGCCACCACCTCGCCCATCGCGTAACCCGGCTGCCAGTTGCTGAAGCTGCTGCGAAAGATGTTGGATGCGCACATGGCGCCGGTGACGGCGTCGGCGCCGGCATTGGGCACGATCAGCAGCGTGCCGCTTTCCTTGGCCACGCGCGCCATCGCCATCGCGACCCCCGAGTGCACGCTGCCCACCACCACGTCGACGTTGTCGCGCTTGATCAGCTTGTTGACGTTGTCGGTGGCTTTGGACGGGTCGGACTCGTCGTCGACCTTGATGAACTCGACCTCGCGCCCGCCGAGCTTGCCATCCGACTCGGCCACGCGCAGCCGAAAGCCGTTCTCGATCGCCACCCCCAGCGCCGCAAAGGTGCCGGTGTAGGGCAGCATCAGGCCGACCTTGAGCTTGCCCTGCGCCGCGGCGGGCAGGCTGACAAAGGCGAAGGCGGCGGCGGCGGCGATGAGGGTGGTGCGCAAGATGGTCATGGGGAGCCTTTCGGTGGCGTCAGGGTTGCGCGGCCGCTGCAGGGCCGCAGGATCATCACAGGGAGCGGACGAAAGCGAGCCGTTGCGAGCGCTCGAAGCCAGTGGCAGTCATGAAGCCCAGCAGCGCCATCTCGGTCGGATGAACCGCCGTTTCGACGCCGTCGATGCGCAGCGCCTCGAGGTTGCCGAACAGCTGCGACAGCAGGGCATGGCCGACGCCGCGGTGAGCGTAGGACGGATCGACGCCGATCGTGTCGAGCACGGCCACCGGTTCGGTGCGGCCAAAGTCGCCCAGGTCGGCGCGCGCCATCACGAAGCCGACGATCGCGCCTTCCATGCGCGCCGTCAGCGAGACCCGGATCGCCGAATCGTCCATCGCCTCGCCGAGCTTGGTTTCGATGGTGGCGCCACGGTCGCGGCCGGTGATCTCGCGGTCGATGCGCAGGATCTGCGGCAGATCCTGCGGGCGCATCGACTGCACATCGCAGCGCGCGCGTTCGACGCGCTCGTAGTCGTTGTCTTCGGGGGCGCCATAGTCGGTTTCGTGGCCCAGGGTCTGCGACGCCGGCAGGCCGAGCGCGTCGTCTCGCTCGGCGCGGTAGCCAGTGCCGACGCCGCATTCGAGCACCAGGTCGCCCGCCAACCGGAAGCCCATCGCGTCGAGCCAGCGCAGCATGCCGTGGTCGGTCCAGGCCGCCACCGTACGCAGCTCGGCCACGTCGTGGCGCCGGGCATAGACGGTCAATGCGTCCATCAGGCGGCGGCCCACGCCCCGGCTCTGGCGCTGCGCGTGCACGCCCAGCACCTCGAGCCGCAGGCTCGACCTGACGCGGCCGAACTCGCCCTGTGCGCGCCGCGCCAGGATGTAGCCGGCCAGGCCCTGGGCATCGACCGCGGCCAGTTGCACGTGCAACTCGGGCTGCTTGATCGCGGCGCTGACGCGGCGCTCGAAGTAGGCCCTGCGCACGCGGCCGACGATGGCGGCGTCGATCGCCACGACGGCGTCGAGATCCTGCTCGGTCAGGGCGCGGATCGAGACCTCGGACGGGGTCGTTGTCGGCATGGTGTGTCGTCTCCTGGGGTTGGGCCGGCCCGGGGCGGCGTCGGACCGTTGTTGGCGGGGGGCTTCAGCCGGAGGTGTACTCCATTGCCAGCCGTCCATCAGTGTCGTCGTCGAGCAGGTCTTCGAGCAGCGGCAGCAGCGCCATCTCTTCTTTCTGGATGTGCGAGACCTGGCGCTCCACCTGTTCGAGCGCGGCATTGGACAGCGCGACCCAGCCCGCAGCGTCGAGCGTACCGCCGGCCCCGGCGCGCGCCAGCGGCAGCAGTTCGGCAGCCAGGTCGCGCATGGCGTCATGTTCTTCGGTCAGCAAGGCGGCAATGCCGCCGTCGCCGGAATCAGCCATGCGCGTGAAGAGCTCGCGCTCCTCGAAGGCGAAGTGGCGGTCGACGTCCTGCGTGACCTGGCGCACCAGCGACGCCAGCAGGCCCGGCAGTTCGCTGCGGGGGTCGGCGGCGCGGCGTTGCGCGGCGGCGCCGCCGCGCGCCAGCGCCTGCTCCAGCCGGCCGAGCAGGGCGAGGTTGGCGACATGCTCCTCGTGCAGCATGCGTGCGGTCTGTCGGTTCGTGTTCATCGCGTGATAATACCGGTATTGCGGTACCACATTACTTGATTTAACTTAAGGACGGGCCTTCGAAGACGCCGCGGGCGATGGCGCAGCCCGCATGCGCTGCCAGGCAACGACGAAGAACCAGCCAAAAGCCAGCGCCCCGGCACTGCCCACCGCGCCGGCCGCGCGCGCCAGCCAGGCGTTGTCGGCCAGCACCGCCGCCAGCAGCAGTGCCCAGGCCGCCAGATGACAGGCGAAATGTAGCGCCAGCGCCGCATCGGACGTGAGCGACGACGGCAGCGGTGGCCCGCGCCGGCCTGGCGCTGCGTGCATCGAGGCTAGGAAGGGCACGATGCGCGACAGCATGCCCAGCAGCAGACTGAGCAGCCCACCGACCAGCAGCACGCCGAACAAGGTGGCCAGCCGCGGCGCTCCGGCGCCCAGCTGCTGCGCCAGCGCCGCCAGCAGGCTGGCCGCGAGGCCGGCCCAGCCCAGCCGCACCAGCACGAACGAGCGCCCGAGCTGCCGCCGCATGCCCGCGCGCTGCGCGAGCGTCATCAGGGCCACGTGCCAGGCCAGTGCCAGCAGGCCGCTGGCCAGCGCCAGCGGCCACAGCAGCACCGACTGCAGGCCGAGCGCGGCCATCGTGGCCAGACCCAGCGCGACGATCGCCAGCGCGGCCGACGCCATCGACGGCCGCAGCGCAGGCGCATCGGCGAGCGCGAACATCGGCACCAGGATGTGCGAGAAGCCCAATACCAGCAGGCCCATGAAGCCATAGGCCGCCAGGCTGACGTGCAAGGCAATGGCGCTGCCGCGTTCGACCAGCCCATGGCCGTGATAGGCCGCGGCGAGCGACAACGCGCTGGCCAGCAGGCCGAGCAGACAGGCCAGCGCAGCCCAGCCGTGCAGCACCACCACCGGCATACCCCTGGCGCGCGCCAGGTTGCGCCCGAGCAGCAGTGCGTAGGCCAGCAAGGCCAGCACCAGTGTCGCAGCGGCGGCGGCCAGCAGCCAGACCAGGCTCAGCGCCATCGCCAGCGCGAGCCCAACCACGCCCGGCGTGTAGAGCCACCACAGCAGCGCCAGGGCGCGCGGCGAGCCGATCGATTGCCGCGTGGCCACCGGCAGCAATTGCAGGCTGGCGCCGATGGCCGTCATCACCAGCACGCCCAGCGT
>JANOJJ010000349.1:0-2656 GCA_031408155.1 Rubrivivax sp. | reverse complement strand
GCCGATGCCGTCGATGCTGATTTCGACGGTGCTACCGGGTTTCATCGACCCGACGCCGACGGAAGTGCCGCAGCAGATGACATCGCCCGCGTGCGGCCGAAGAACCGACGGTCGGTGTCGAATCGGATCGACGTGCGCGGCCCGGGGGTCCAGCTGGCACCCGCGCCCCAGTTCGTGCTGCGAGTGGACTGCCCGGACTGAAGGTCGGACACCTCACTGCCGGCGCGCAAAGTCAACTGCACTTCGATGTCGGGCGAATAGTTGAGCGACCCACCGAACCGACCATTGTGCGTGCGCGCTTGATCGGCCTGTTCACTGACGGCCCGACTGGCATCGAGTCCCCACCCGACCGAACCGATGCGCCCGGACAAACTCGCACTGGCAGTCAGCGATGTGGAGTCCCCAAGGCCGGCCGCGTCGCTGCGCGACGACGAGTACCCCACGTTAACCTGGTAAGCCACGTCGCCCAGCAAGCGCCCACGGAGGTACGGCGAAAGGTTGTACGAGTAGACCTGCGCCTGGTTGCCGGTGTTGAGCGTCGTGTCAGTCCCCTGGACACCGAAGGCGGATACGACCTGGCGACCCGCCGAGGCGGACGCACTGACGCCGGCCCGACCGTCCAGCAATTCGAGATTGCCGACACTCGACAGCGAGTGATAGACGGTATTGAGTGACGACTCTCGCGCGTACGCCACGCCATTGGCCGAATACGAAAGCGACCCGTGTATCGCACCGCGCCGGGCCGTGATCGACAAGCCAGGGCTGACTTGAGTGATGAGGTCCGATCGTTTCGCCGATGCCTGGACATCCCGGTTGTCGGTCAAGGTCTCCGTCAGGGACAGGGTCGGCAGGATCGTCAGGCCTTGCCCCCACGAAGGCACGGCCAGGCACAGCGCGGCCACGAATAGGGCCGACCTGCAACACAATCTGTAAGCGCGCTTCGTGCGGCGCGACGGACGCACCGGACCACTCATCAGGTCTTGGCCCCGCTGCCGACTGCAGAATTGGCAGCTTCATAACTGCTTCCATAGCCATAGCCGTTTCCATAGCCATAGCCATAACCGTAGCCGTACGAATCCTTGCCGATCGCCCTGGCCTTGTTCAGCAGCATCAGGCGGATGGGGCACGATTCGATGGTTGACAGCGCGTGCTGCACGTCGGCCTGCAGCGTACGACCGGCATGCACGACGAGCACGATTTGCCCCATGTGCGAAGCCAGCACGCGCGACTCGGTTGTCAGCAGCAAGGGCGGGGAATCGAAGATGACGATCCGGTCCGAGTAGCGCGTGGCAATGTCATCGAGCAAAGCACCCATCGCGTCCGAAGCCAGCAACTCGGTCGCCTTCGGGTGTGGTGTGCCACTGGGCAGCAACGAGAGTTTGTCGACGTTGGTGCGAAGCAAGGTGCTGGCCAGGTCAGCCTTGCCCTCCAGCACTTCCAGCAGACCTGGAGCCGGATCCAGACCCAAGAACTTGAGCACCGACGGCCTGGCGACGTCGGCGTCCACGAGCATGACCGTGTGATCGAGTTCGGCCGCAATGCTCATGGCCAAGTTGATCGAGGTAAAACTCTTGCCTTCACCCGACAAGGCACTCGTGATCATGATCAGGTTGGCATGTTTGACCGCCACTTCGCCGCGATTGATCGCATTGGAGATCAGGGGGCGCTTGACCACCCGGTACTGATCGGCGATGAATGAACGCGGCGCGTTCGGCGTGACGATGCCTTTGGCCGCAAGCGCTTCGAGGTCGAGCGTGACCGTTCGCGACGACGCGCCGCTCGGGCCGGCGGTAACGGACGGCCGCTGCAGCGCGATGTCGAAGTCGGGTCGCCTGTCAGGGCGCGATGGCGGCGCCGGCGGATCGAGATCGGGCACCGTGATGCCGGCTTGGCGAAGCTGCTCCAGGCGACGTGCTGCTTGTTCGATGAGGCTCACGGCGGTCACCCGTTGCGCGCGATGAAGGCCATGGCGACGAGCCCGACGACGAACATGCCGACCAGGCCCACGGACGCACCGTAGAACTGGATCACCGCCCTGCGCTCGGCTCGGCGCTCGCCGTCTGTGAGCGCCATCGAAATCACGCCCAACATGGGCAGCCCCGTCTTGGTCCGCAGTTCGTAGGGATCACTGAAAACAGGTCGCAATTGACTTGCAGCAAACGCTAGCGCCAAGCCAGCCGCGATCGCCGCCACCAGGGCCAGCGGCAGCAAGGCCAACCGATTCGGCGACACGGGCTTGGGCGTGACGCGCGGTGGATCGATGAGCCGGAAATCGGCCACGCCGGAGGCGACATCGAGTTCGCCCGACATGACGGCGGACTGGCGGCGCCCGACCAGATCCTCATAGCTCTTCTTGATGATGGTGTAGTCACGATTGAGCTGCGACGCTTCAGCCTCGACCTGCGGTGCGGTCTTCAGCGACGCACGAGCGGCGGTGTAGCGCGCCGAGTACTCGGCCACGCGCGCCTTGAGCGAAGCGACCTGCACCTCCGACCCCGCCAGCATGCGATTGAGCTCCTGTGCGGCCAGACTCGACGTAGTGTTCTGCGTCGGCGCCGTTGCAGTTGCCATCGCGGCCTTGCGCAGCTCTGCCACTTCCTTGTGCTTCTGGTCTTCGAGATCCTTCACGAGCCGGCGGGTCGAGATGATGTCAGGG
>JANOJJ010000310.1:0-4134 GCA_031408155.1 Rubrivivax sp. | reverse complement strand
GGCCGCAAGATGCCGGGGCGGCGCTGGTCCGACGGCCTGCACCAGGCGGTCGAGGTGTAGAGCGGATCGGTCTTCCATTCGGGCTTGCCGATCGCGTCGCAGATCGGCGCCCAGGCCTGGCCCTGGATCGTGAAGTAGATGTAGGCGTTGGGGTCGGTTTCCCAGCCCTTGCACTTGAGCACCCAGCCCGGCTGGCCGCCGCCACCGGCGTTGCCGCCGCGCGGCACCACGTCGGTGAACTTGCCGTGCGGGTACTGGGGGTACTCCTCGAGGTAGCCGAGCTTGTCGAGGCGCAACTGGTCGCGCAGCTTGACGCGGCACAGGTTCAGCACCGCGTCCTGCATCGAGCAGGCGACCTTCTGGCCGCGGCCGGTCTTGTCGCGCTGGCGCAGTGCGGTCAGGATGCCGATGGCCAGGTGCATGCCGGTATTGCTGTCGCCCAGTGCGGCGGCGCTGACCGTCGGTGGGCCGTCCCAGAAGCCGGTGGTCGAGGCTGCGCCGCCGGCGCACTGGGCCACGTTTTCGTAGACCTTCAGGTCTTCGTAGTGGTGACCATCGGAGAAGCCCTTGACCGAGGCCAGGATCATCTTCGGGTTCAGCTCGAGGATGCGCTCCCAGGTGAAGCCCATGCGGTCGAGTGCGCCGGGGCCGAAGTTCTCGACCATCACGTCCGACACCTTGATCAGACGCTCGAGGATTTCCTTGCCTTCCTTGATCTTCGTGTCGAGCGTCAGCGAGCGCTTGTTGCTGTTGAGCTGGGTGAAGTACAGCGCGTCGACGTCGGGGATGTCGCGCAACTGGCTGCGCGTGACGTCACCCGAGCCGGGACGCTCGACCTTGATCACGTCGGCGCCGAACCAGGCCAGCATCTGGGTGCAGGCCGGGCCGGCTTGCACGTGCGTGAAGTCGATGATCTTGATGTCGTCGAGTGCTTTGGTCATGTCGGATCTCCTTGAAAGGCGGGTGACTATTTCTTCTTGGCTGCGGCTTGCGGGTTGAGCATCGTGATGCGACCACTTTCGGTGCCCGCGGTCTCATCGATGACGGCGTTGATCAGGGTCGGCTTGCCGGACGCGAGCGCTTCGTTCAAGGCCCGGGTCAATTCGGCCGGCGTGGTGGCGAGCACGCCCACCCCCCCAAAGGCCTCCATCATCTTGTCATAGCGCGCTCGCTTGACGAAGACGGTGGGCGCCACGTCGGCGCCGCCCGAAGCGTTGACGTCGGTGCCGCGATAGACCCCGTTGTTGTTGAAGACGACCACGCACACCGGCAGGTTGTAGCGGCAGATCGTCTCGACCTCCATGCCGCTGAAACCGAAGGCGCTGTCACCTTCGATCGCGATCACCGGCTTGCCCGTGGTCACTGCGGCAGCAATGGCAAAGCCCATGCCGATGCCCATGATGCCCCAGGTGCCGACGTCCAGTCGCTTGCGCGGTTCATACATGTCGACGATGCTGCGCGTGAAGTCCAGCGTGTTGGCGCCCTCGTTGACGAGCATCACGCTCGGATTGGCCTTGACCACGTCGCGGATCGCGCCCAAGGCGCTGTGGAAGTTCATCGGCGACGGGTTCTTGGCCAGCGTCTCGGCCATCTTGGACAGGTTCTTGTCCTTGCGCTCGGCGATCGCGCCGGTCCACGCGGCCGGCGGCTTGGACCAGTTCGCCCCGATGCCCGCCAGCAGCGCCGCCACGCACGAACCGATGTCACCGATCAGCGGTGCGGCGATGGCCACGTTGGAGTCGATCTCGGTCGGCGCGATGTCGATCTGGATGAACTGTTTGGCGTTCGGTGCGCCCCAGGTCTTGCCCTTGCCGTGCGACAGCAGCCAGTTCAGCCGCGCACCGACGAGCATCACCACGTCGGCCTCGGCCAGCACGTACGAGCGCGCCGCCGATGCCGACAGTTCGTGCGTGTCGGGCAGCAGACCCTTGGCCATCGACATCGGCAGATAGGGGACGCCGGTCCTTTCGACCAGCGCGCGGATGTCGGCGTCGGCCTGCGCGTAGGACGCGCCCTTGCCGAGCACGATCAGCGGGCGCTTGGCAGCACCGAGCAACGCGAGGGCGCGCTGCACCGAGTCAGGCGCCGGGATCTGGCGCGGCGCCGGGTCGACGACCTTGATCAGCGACTTCTGCCCCGCCTCGGCGTCCAGGGTCTGCGCGAACAGCTTGGCCGGCAGGTCGAGGTACACACCACCCGGCCGGCCCGACAAGGCGGCGCGGATGGCGCGTGCAATGCCCACGCCGATGTCTTCGGCATGCAGCACCCGGTAGGCCGCCTTGCACAGCGGCTTGGCGATGGCGAGCTGGTCCATCTCCTCGTAGTCGCCTTGCTGCAGGTCGACGATCTCGCGTTCGCTCGAGCCGCTGATCAGGATCATCGGAAAGCAGTTCACCGTCGCATTGGCCAGCGCGGTCAGGCCGTTGAGGAAGCCTGGCGCCGACACCGTCAGGCAGATGCCCGGCTTTTGCGTCAGGTAGCCGGCGGCGGCGGCTGCGTTGCCGGCATGCTGCTCATGGCGGAAGGAAATGACCCGCATGCCTTCGGCCTGCGCCATGCGCGTGAGGTCGGTGATGGGAATGCCGGGCAGCCCGAAGATCGTGTTGATGCCGTTGAGCTTGAGCGCATCGATGACCAGATGAAACCCGTCGGTCATTTCGCGCGCTTGAGTGTCGTTCGTCATGTCGAGATGTCTCTCCATCTTGCCTTGCATTGTGGGCGCTCAGCAGGGCCGGCAGCGGCTCGAGCGCAGCACGGCGCACGGGCCGCGGGCTTCGAACAAAGTGAGCCTTATGATAGGACTCGCGTCGAAACTTCGCCGTTGACCGCGGTCAATTTCCGGAAGTTGTCTCCTCTGCGCTTGCCGGCTCGCAAGCCCGACCTGCCGATGATCTCGTGCTCCATTGACAACCATGCTGAGTGCAACGTCATTCGCGTGCAACTGCGGCAGAACGAGATCCTCAAGGAGATGACCGACGACGAGCGCAACGAACTGGAGCCGCGCCTGGCAATCGTCGATTGCGGCAAGGGCGACTACCTGTTGCATCAGGGCGTGCATGAAATGGAGCAGTACTTCGTGCTCGACGGCCTGCTCAAGCGTGTCGTCACCAATGCCGACGCCAAGGAGATGATCCTGCGCTTTGCGGCCGAGCGCGAGATGGAGACCAGCTATGCGGCCTGGCGGCTGAACACGCCGGCGCCTTACAGCATCGTCTGCTTGACCAAGTCACGGGTCGCGAAGTTGCCGATGCAGACCTGGGTCGCGTTCATGGATCGCTATCCGAAGTTCAAGGCGTCGTTCGAATACGAGGTGATGCGCCTGATGAGCGAGGTGATGGCGCACACCATCACGCTGCACCTGCTGGATGCACCCGGGCGCGTGCATCGTTTCGAGCGCAAGCACCCGGAGCTGGCCGAACGGATCCCGAAGAAGGAACTGGCGGCCTACCTCAACCTTTCGGCCGAGACGCTGAGCCGCCTGAAGCAGCGCGGCAAGATCTGAATCAGTTCAGTTTCTTGACTATGTGAAGCGGCGCGAAGTCGTCATCACACGGAGCTGATTGTCGACGATCTCGACGCCGCTGACCGCGGCCGTCACCCGCTCGGCAGCCGCTAGCTCGGCCGCGTCGAGCACGATTCCGCGCAGGGTGACCTTGCCTGCCTGGCTGTCGATGGTGACATCGACACCATGGGTCTCGTCGTGCCCGCGCAGCGCCGCACGGACATGGGCGCTCAGCGCCATGCCTTGCAGCAAGGCCTGCGACTCGGCGGTTTGGGCGAACTCCGGCCGTGCCAGCAAGGCCTTGATCTGCTGGACGCAGGTGTCGACCGACAGACGGTCGGTGTTGAGCACCAGGTCGAACAGGATCGGATCCCCCCAATGGACGCCGAACTGGTCGTGCATGCGGGTGGCGTTGGCATGATCGCTGCGCCGGATCTCGGCCTCGGCGGCGGCGACTTCATCCGTGTCGAGCTCCTGCATCAGCCACCCGACCCGCTTTTCGAACGGCCGCATGATGCGGATGCAAGGCACGTGTGGCACCGAGCGCAGGAGCAGGGTCGCACCCCCAGCCGCGCAGCACCACGTTGCCGCGGGCCGCGGTGTCAAGCACTTCTTCGGCGGTGTAGACCGCC
>JANOJJ010000419.1:0-8513 GCA_031408155.1 Rubrivivax sp. | reverse complement strand
CGTCGAACTCGTCGAAGTCCTCTTCGGCCACGTAGTCGTCAGCTTCGTCGATGGCGACGAAACCGTCCACCGCCTCGGAGATCTGCATCTCGCCGGCAGCGATCTTGTCGGCGTAGGTCAGGATCTCGGCGATCGTGGTCGGCGACGCGCTGATGGCCAGCATCATGGCCTGCAGCCCGCCTTCGATGCGCTTGGCGATCTCGATCTCGCCCTCGCGCGTGAGCAGCTCCACCGTGCCCATCTCGCGCATGTACATGCGCACCGGGTCGGTGGTGCGGCCGAATTCGCTGTCGACGGTGGACAGCGCAGCCTCGGCGGCCTCTTCGGCTTCTTCGTCGGTGGCGGTGGCAGTGGTGCTGCCGCTGATCAGCAGCGTGGCGGCGTCGGGTGCCTGTTCGTAGACCGCGATGCCCATGTCGTTGAGCATCGACACGATAGCCTCGAGAATTTCCTCGTTGACCAGCTTTTCGGGCAGGTGGTCGTTGATCTCCTGGTGGGTCAGGAAACCGCGCGTCTTGCCCATCTTGATGAGCGTCTTGAGCTCTTGCCGGCGCTTGGCGACCTCTTCTTCGGTCAGCGTGGTCTCGTCGAGGCCGAATTCGCGCATCAGCGCGCGTTCCTTGGCCCGGCTGACTTTCATGCGCAGCGGCTTGGCCTTGGTTTCCTTGTCGCCGACCGCGCCGAGTTCGACCTCAGGCTCGACCTCGCCTTCGATGTCAGACTCGATGTCGGCCAGATCCACGTCTTCAGCGGGTGCAGTCTTTTTCGAGTCGATGCCCTTCTTGGCAGGCGGCTTCGCGCCCTTGACATCGACCTTGGCCGCGGTCTTGGTCGACGCCTTGGCCTCGGTTTCGGCCTTGTTCAAGGCCTTGGCCGCCGCTGCTGCAGGCGCCGCCGTCTTGGATTTGGCAATGCTGACGGTCTCGGCATTCGGCTTGGCGGCGGGCTTCTTCGCGGTCATGACGATCCTTCGTTGATGGTGGCGGCAGCGGTTTCGTCAATCCCGTGGCGTGATCAGCGCCGACCTGCCGACCGGACCAGTGCGCTCGAGCCGGCCTCGGCGTGGAACCGGGATCCGGGACCGGCTTGCAAGTTCGCGTGACCGAATCGGGGTGGCAGCCCTTGCGGCGGAAGGTTGACCGTTCGATGAACCCTTGTCGGGGGGTGGTCGGGGCCTGGAGGTGCTGCCGTCACTCTTGCCGACGCTTGCCGCTGCAATGCAACCGAGGATTATATCGTCGAAGGTCCGCCAGTCAGCGTTCGGCGGCCGGCACGGAGAGCTCCAGTTTGTGCTGGCGGATGCGGTCTCTGAGCACGGCGATCTGGTCGAGGTGCGCGCGATCCGTGAGTCCGAGATCGATCAACTGCTGCGCCTGCACATTGAGCGCTTCAACCCATAGGTGATGCAGCACTCGAAGCAGGTCGCCGAATTCGTGCCGGTCCTCGAGCGATGCCGGATCGGCGATGCGCTGCGCTGCGGCGTGCAATTCGTGCCCTTGCAAGGCCTCGTCGAGCGCGGCCCAGGTCTGCGCGCCCTGGTCGTTGATCTGCTGCTCCAGCCAGGCCACCAGGGCCGCATGCTCGCCACCCAGCCCGTGCAGCAGCTGATGGTCGTCGGCGGCCAACTGGTCCCACCACCCGGCGTGGCGCAGAAGCAGGCGCAGTGCCAGTTCGGCCAACGCCGTCGGTACCGGCCGACCCGCCAGGCGCGGGCCGCGGCGACCCGGCATCGGCGGCGCCATGCGGCCACTGCCGCCGTGCTGGGCCGGCCGCGTTGCCGATGCGGTGCCGGCGACCTGCCATAGCGAGGCCAGTTCGTCGGGCGCCAGTTGCGCTGCGCGTGCCAGTTCGCCGATCAGCTGGCGCTGCAGCGCACCGTCGGGCAGCGCGCTCCACATCGGCCGCGCATGGGCCAGCATGCGGGCTCGCCCTTCGGCGCTGTCGAGCTCGGTGTCGACGGCGGCTTGCGCCAGCAGCTGGCGCGACAAGGGCGTGGCCTGCTGGATCGCCTGCTCGAAGGCCGCGGCGCCGAATTCGCGCACGTAGCTGTCGGGGTCGTGTTCGCGCGGCAGAAACAGGAATCGCACCTGGCGCAGGTCGGTCGCATGCGGCAGCGAGGCTTCGAGCGCGCGCGCAGCCGCGCGCCGGCCGGCGTCGTCGCCATCGAAACTGAAGACCACCGAGTCGGTGAAGCGGAACAGCTTCTGGATGTGCTCGGCCGTACAGGCCGTGCCCAATGTGGCCACCGCGTTGCCGAAGCCCGACTGCGCCAGCGCCACCACGTCCATGTAGCCTTCGACCACCAGGCACGAGCCACTTTCGCGGATCGCCTGGCGTGCCTCGAACAGGCCGTAGAGCTCGCGCCCCTTGCTGAATACCGGCGTCTCGGGCGAGTTCAGGTACTTGGGCTTGCTGTCGTCGAGCACGCGGGCCCCGAAGCCGATGATCTCGCCGCCAGCGGCGCGGATCGGGAACATGACCCGGTGGCGGAACCAGTCGTAGCGTTTGCGCTCCTCGGCCGGCACATCGGCGTCGTCGGCGCTGCTGCGTACCAGCCCGGCTTCTTCGAGCACCGGGTCGTCGTAGCTCGGGAACACGCTGGCCAGGCCGCGCCAGCCTGGCGGCGCGTAGCCCAGGCCGAAGCGCGCGGCGATCTCGCCTGACAGGCCGCGCGCCTTCAGGTAGTCGATCGCCGCGGGCGATTGCTTCAATTGGGCGCGGTAGTGACGTGCGGCGCGCTGCAGTACGTCAGTCAGACCGAGCCGCCGCTCGGCCAGCCGCTGCCGGCGTTCGCGTTCGTCGGGGCTGACCTGGTCCTGCGGCACCTGCATGCCGACGGTCAGCGCCAGGTCGGTCACGGCGTCGACGAAGCTCATGCCGGTGTGCTCGGTCAGGAAGCGGATCGCGTCACCACTGGCGCCACAACCGAAGCAGTAGAAGAACTGCTTGCTCGGGCTGACCGAGAAGCTAGGCGACTTCTCGGCGTGGAACGGGCACAGGCCCATCAGGTTGGCGCCGCCGCGCTTGAGCTCGACGTGGCGGCCGACCACGTCGACGATGTCGACGCGGGACAACAGGTCCTGCACAAAGCCGGCGGGGATCACCCGGCCGAGTCTAGCGAAGCACGACTGGCCGGCGCGACGTTCAGCTGGTCGTGCCCGTCGTCGGCCCGGTGCCGGCTGCCGGCCCGCTGGCGGTGGCCGGCGTCAACGCGAATATGCCCTTGTACTGGCGGGCCCAGGCGGCCACCTGGCCGGCTGGCATCGGGGCGGCGATGCCGGTGCCCTGGCCAATGTCGCACCCCAGGTCGAGCAGGGTGCGCGCCTGGGCCGGGCTCTCGACGCCTTCGGCCACGACCACGCAGCCGAAGGTGCGCGCCAGCCCGATCACGCCTTCGACGATGGCGCGGTCCTGCGAATCGTCGAGCATGTGGTGCACGAATGAGCGGTCGATCTTGAGCACGTCGACCGGCAGCCGCTTGAGGTAGGTGAGGGTGGAGTAGCCGGTGCCGAAGTCATCGAGCGCGAAGCGCACACCCAGTGCCCGGCAACGCGCCATCAGGGCCGACGTGGCTTCGATATCGGCGTGGGGCCGCGGTCTCGAGCACCTCGAGGTCGAAGTTCGGCGCCAGCGGCTCGGCGTGGCGCGCCAGCAGCTCCGACAGGCGCTGCGCGAAGTCGGGCTCCTGCAGGTGGCGTGCCGAAACGTTGACGCTGACCGAGATGTCGAGCCCGCCGCGACGCCACTGCGACAGGTGCTCCAGTGCCTGCCCGAACACCCAGTCGCCCACGCGCGACGACAGGCCGGTGTTCTCGATCAGCGGCAGGAACTGCATCGGCGCGATCAGTCCATGCTGTGGATGGTCCCAGCGCAGCAGTGCTTCGAAACCAAGCACGCGGCCAGCGCGCATGTCGACCTTGGGTTGGTAGAACAGCACGAACTCGGCCTGGTCCAGCGCCTCTTGCACGCGGCCGATAGCCATCACGCGCTCTTCGGTGCGCCGGCGGTGCTCGGGGTCGAAGAACAGGTAGCCGTTGCGACCCGACTGCTTGGCGCCATACATCGCTTGGTCGGCGTGGCGCAGCAGGGTGTCGGCATCGCTACGGTCGATCGGGTAAACGGTGGCGCCCATGCTGGCCGTCACCTGCACCGGCTCGGCGGTCGGGTCGACCACATAGGGCTGGCCGACCACCCGCAACACGCGCTCGACGGCCATGCGGGCTTCTTCGATGGTCTCGGCGCGCAGCAACAGCACGAACTCGTCGCCGCCCAGGCGCGCGGCGGTGTCGGCCCAGGTGTCGCGCGTGCGCAGTGCGCTGCGCAGGCGGCCGGCCAACTCGATCAGCAGGCGGTCACCGGCGGCATGCCCGTAGCGGTCGTTGACGGGCTTGAAGCGATCGAGGTCGAGACAGCACACAGCCAGCAGGTAGCCGTCGCGGTCAGACGAGCGCATGGCCTCGAACAGTAGCTGCGACAGTCGTGCCCGGTTGGGCAGCTGCGTCAGTTCGTCGAAATGGGCCTGGCGCTCCAGGCGCTCGCGCTGCACGCGCTGCTCGGTCACGTCGGTGATGACGAGTACGTGGTAGCGCAGGTCGCCCTGCGGACCGTTGGCCGACGAGATCGTGACCTGCAGCGAGCAGATCTCGCCGCTGCGGCGACGCTCGAGCAGTTCGCCGCGCCAGCCGCCGGTGGCGCGCAGGCTGGCCCACATCGCGGCGCGTTGCTGCCGCGCCAGCGGATCGGCCGGCGTGGGGAGCAGCAGCGAGGGCACGTTGCCCAGCATCTCGGCCCGAGTCACACCGAGGATCTGCGTGTAAGCCGGGTTGGCGTCGAGCACGCGCAGTTCGTTGTCGGTGATCAGCAGACCTTCGTGAAGGTGCTGGAACAGGCTGCCCGACAGACGCTGCTGCTCCTGCGCGTCGCGCCGCTCATGAACGTCGAGCAGCGTGGCCAACAGACGTACCGGCGTGCCGTCGGCGGCGCGCTCGATGACCAGCAGCGTGGCCTCGAGCCAGCGCCAGCTATCGGCTTGCGACATGCGCAGCTCGAGTCGCAGGCGTCCGACTGCGCCGGTCGAGACCTGGTCCAAGGCGGCGCGCAATTCGGCCTGGTCTTCAGGGTGAACGCCTTCGACCCAGGCTTCGGGTGACCAGTGGGGACGATCGAAGCCGGCCAAGGACCGCCAGGCCGTCGAGACGAAGTGGTCGCCAGGCTGCAAGCGCCAGTCCGCTACCCCCAACTGCGATCCATCGAGGGCCCATTCCCAGCGCTGTTCACGCCACGCTGCCTCGAGGCGGGCTGCATGCGCCACCAGCAACAAAGCCTGCAGTGACAGCGCCATGGCCAGCGCCTGGGCCTGCACGTCGGCAGACGCTTGCTGGCTCGCCAACCCCAGGCTCAAGGACATGAAAAGCAGCGCCGCTGACGCGACGGCCGTGCCGCCCAGCGCCAACAAGCCGAGCAGCGCCACAAAGGGCAGGAAGCGCCCGACAGTCGCCGCCGGCCCCGCGCCGCTGTACAGGGGCGCGGCGAGGGCGCAGAACAGCATCGCGATCAAAGCCAGCATCAGCAAGAGCCGGCCCGCTGCAGGTGTGCGATGGGTCGCCGTGAAGCTGCAGGTAGGCAGTGCGATCAGAATGAATCCGGTCCAGGCCAACAGGGCTGCTGGCAGTGCGCCTCCTGTCCCCCGGGCCAATGACCAGGGTATGGATGTCACCATCGCCTCGACCCAGGACAGTGCGCCGGCGATGACCGCGGCTGATGCGCCGGCGGCAATCAACAGACCGATCAGGTCGCGCGCCCGCTCGAGTCGCCAGTCGAAGGCACTGCGGCGCGCGGCCAACGCCAGGCCGCAGATCAGAAGCCCGACGATCGAACCCAGCGCCAGGCTCTCGGTACCGCTGGGGCCGGAGACCGCCAGCACCACCAGCAGGGCCAGCAGCGAGGCGGCGAGGGCTGGCACGCCTTCGCGCGCATGGCCGGCAAAGGCCAGGCCGACAAGCAGCCCGAGCCCGCTTGCGAGCCCTCGCGGGCCGCCACCGGCTGCGGCCTGTGCCGCGAGCGTCAGCGCGCTGCCGGCAAACGCGAACATCGCCAAGCGAAGCCAATCCAACGTGCGCAGATGGCGATCGAACGGCGATGATGAAGCGGTGGATGGCAGGGCTTCGCGAGTCACGAACCAGCCCCAAGGGTCAAGTGGTCAGCAGGCCCGGCATGCTAGCGCGCGGCGAGACCTCGGCTTGGCGCGGCCTGTCGATCGACGCCCGCAGTTGAACCGGCAAGCTGGCGCATCCGCCAACTGACGAGCCGCACGCCCGTCCATCCACGGCCTTGTGCAATCGAGCGGTCAGACTTGCGCGACCAGGCTCAGATCGCGAAGTCGGTGATCTTGGCGCCGTCGGCCATGGCCTGCTTGAGCCACTTGGGATGCAGTCCGCGGCCGGACCAGGCTTGGCCGGTGGCTGGGTCGCGGTACTTGGCGGGAACCTTGCCGCTGCTGCGGGATTTGGGCGCCGCAGTCGGTGCGCGTGGACCCAGGTCGGCCAGGGTCAAACCATGTTGCGACATCAGGACTCTGACCTCAGCAATGGCAGAAGATCGTTCTTCGCGCTGGATGTCGATGATCTGTTGTTCGAGCTCTGCCTTCTTGGCGAGCAAGTCACTCAGGCGATTGGCCATGGGTTTATCCGAGCAAGGGTTGAGGACGCTCGGAATATAACAAATCGCAGGCCGGCAGTTCAATTGACAGCGTGCCGGCCAGCAATTACTTGTAACCCACGCGGTCGAGTATCTGTTGAACCTTGATCTGGTTCATGCCGATCGCCGAGATGGGCAGGCTCTCGGTCTTGAAGGTGCCAAAGGCTTCGAGGGCGGGATTCGCCAGCTTGGTTCCGGCCACCGCCGGCCATTCATTGTTGCCGTTCGCAAAATACTTTTGCGCGTCTGCGTTCGACAGGTATTCGAGGAATGCAACAGCAGCGGCGCGATTCTTCGCGTGGCGCGCCACGGCGCCGCCGGCCACGTTGACGTGGGTGCCATGGTCCCCTTGGTTGGGGAATACCACGCCGATCTTGTCGATCACCTCGCGGTCGGCCGGAGCCTGTGAACGCATCATGCGTGCCAGGTAGTAGCTGTTGGTCAATGCCACGCCGCACTCGCCGCTGGCCACCGCTTTGATCTGGTCGGTGTCGCCACCTTTGGGTGCACGCGCCATGTTGCTGACCATGCCCTTGAGCCAGACTTCGGCCTGTTGCGGCCCGAGGTGTTCAACCATCGCGCCGAACAAGGACAGGTTGTAGGGGTGCGAGCCCGATCGGGTGCACAAGCGTCCCATGTTTACCGGCATGGCGAGTTTTTCGTACTGATCGACGTCGGTTTTCTGCACCCGCGATTTGTCGTAAACCACCAGCCGCGCCCGGGTTGAGAATCCGAACCAGGGCGAACCCTCGCCACTGTCTTTCCCGCGTAAATGAGCCGGGATGCGCTGTTCGAGGATCTTGCTGCGCACAGGCTGGAACAAACCATCGACCTCGGCGCGCCACAGCCGGGCGGCATCGACCAGAAGGATCACGTCGGCCGGACTGGACGCGCCTTCGCTCTTGAGGCGTGCCAGTACGCCGGCATCGTCGGCGTCGACCCGGTTGATACGAATACCGGTGGCAATCGTGAAGTTCTGGTAGAGCGCTTCGTCGGTTTGGTAATGCCGGGCCGAGTAGAGATTCAGGACCTTGTCCTGCGCGGCCACGCGGCCGGCAAGACAGCTCGCCAGGACGAGCAACGTCAGACCGAAAAGGGTGGGGCGGCGCATGGAAGCTCCTGCAAAGACCTGAGGGGCCTCGACTCTAACAGAGAATGAGAATACGTCTCAATAGCGTTGGAGTTGGGCGATCAATGCCGGTGCTGCCGGGTCGCGGCAGCGCCGATCCGTCGACGCGGCCGCCGCGGTCACTCCGCCGGCGGCACGTAGCCAGCCGGCTTGTCGGCTTCACCGCCGAACAGGAACTGCTCCATCTGGCGCGCCAGATACTGGCGCGAGCGGGCATCAGCCAGGTTGAGCCGGTTCTCGTTGACCAGCATCGTCTGATGACGCTTCCACAGCTCGAAGGCCTCGGCACTGATGTTGTCGTAGATGCGCTTGCCCAGTTCGCCGGGATACGGCGCGTAGGTGAGGCCAGGGGCCTCCTTCTTGAGGTGCGTGCACTGAACCATGCGGGTCATGGGTCTCTCCTTGGTCAGACGAACTTCTTGACCAGCACGCGTGAGCGCCGGTCCCAGTTGTACTTGCGCTTGCGCGCCTCGGGCAGCCAGTCGGGGTCGACCTGGACGAAGCCCCGCTTGATGAACCAGTGCATCGTGCGCGTGGTCAGCACGAAGATGCTGTCCAGGCTGGCGGCACGGGCACGCTGTTCGACGCGGTCAGCCACTTCGCGATCCGGTACAGCCACGTCGACTGGCTCATCAACTTCCCTGGGCCGGGAGCGGCCCGGTACCTGCTCGCGGGCCACGAGGAGCGT
>JANOJJ010000279.1:0-3555 GCA_031408155.1 Rubrivivax sp. | reverse complement strand
GTGATTCGGACGAGGCCCGCACGCTCAGGCCGCTGCAGGCTGCGGCATGGCCCTGCAGGCCGCGCCGGGCAAATGGTCCGGCCCCTCGCCAGGCACAAACAGTCCACTGGACTGTTTGTGTCCGGGCTCGGCCTGCTCCTGATCCGCATCCACGGCATGCTGGCGCTCAACGCCAAGATGCGCGCGCTGGTGGTGCCGCGAGGGCCGGACGAGGGCGCTGAGGCAGCCAGGCCCGCCGAGTGCCAGGCGAACTGCGCGCGCCACCGACCGGTGCGGCTGAGTTGGGCCCGGCTGCTCGAGCGCGTCTTTGATCTCGACCTATTCTCCGTCAACTATCGCTTGTGATGGTGTGTAGTTGTGTGTAGTTATGTGTAGAATACGAAGCATGAACAGCGCGGCCATCATCAAGAAGATCAAGGCCGATGGCCGGATGCTGGTGCACACAGTGGGCTCGCACCACCAGTTCAAGCACCCCACCAAGCCCGGCAAGGTGACGCTGCCGCACCCCAGGAAAGACCTGCCGCTGCCCCACGGTGCGCAGCATCCTCGAGCAAGCCGGCCTGTGAGGGCCGCCCACCCAAGGAGTGACGACGATGCTCTACCCCGTTTATGTGCACCCCGGTGACGCCAAGCACGCGCACGGCGTGACCTTCCCCGACTTCCCCGGCTGCTTCTCGGCTGCCGACGAATGGGCCGATCTGCCCGCCGCGATTCAAGAGGCGGTGCGGGCGCACTTTCATGGCGATGGGGCGCAGGCTGTTCCGGCGCCCACCGCGTTGGAGACGCTTGCCGCCGATCCGCAGTACCAAGGCGGCGTGTGGCTGCTGGCCGATGTGGACTTGAGCCGCATCGATACCAGTCCGGTACGGCTGAACATCAGCCTGCCGGCCAATTTGGTCCAGCAAATCGACGCCTATGCGCGCAGCCATGGCGCCACCCGAAGCGGCTTTCTTGCCCAGGCCGCTCGGCAGGCGATGGAGCAGCAGGCCTGAGGCGTAATGGGCGCAGGTCGTGCGGGGCGGGGCCTTGGCGGGGTCAGCCGCGCAGGTGATGGACGAAGGTGTCGACTGATCGAGAAGATCCTCACGCACCTGGGTCTGCAGGCCGACTGTGGACGCAGGAGCGCGCCTGCGCGCGGTCCTGCGCCTCAGGAGGGGCTCGCGCCTGCAAGCGCGAGCGCGGCCTGCAAAGCCGGGCGCCGCCGCGGGCGTCAGCCCGTGGCCAGGCGATGCAGGCGGCCTGACCCTGGCGCAAGCTTCGCGTTCACTCAACGAACGGCCCACGCCGTACCGCTGGGCGATCGGCGTCGGCCGCCGGCTGCGCGGCCTGACACCGCCCTGGCAGGGCGGCTGGACGGCGCACCGCACGCCGCTGCGGCTGGCTGCACGTGGGCTGCGCGAGCGGCTGTCGAAGTTGCCGCCGGTTGCGTCCCGAGACTAGGATGCGGCACCAGCTTCACTCCGACCGGCCTGCCCATGTCGAGATCCGACCTCAAACCGATGCCGCAGGACGCGAGCCTGCGCGAAGTCAGCGCACAGACGGTGCGCGCGATCTGCGACCTGGTGGCCGATCCACCCGGCTACGTGGCGCCCAACGCGGTATCGATCGCGCAGGCCTACTTTCACCCCGAGGCCTGGTTCCGCGCCGTCTACGCGGGCGACCAGCCGATCGGCTTCGTGATGCTGGAAGACAGCTCGCTGCTGCCCGAGCCGCCGGCCGAGCTCGAAGTCTTCCTCTGGCGCTTCATGATCGACGTGAGCCACCAGCGCAAGGGCTACGGCCGCGTGGCGCTGCGGCTGGTGATCGACGAGGTCAGGCGCCGGCACCCGGCGCTCAGGACCATCGGCACCTCCTGCGTGCCCGGGCCCGATTGCCCGCGGCCGTTCTACGAAGAGCTGGGTTTTGTCTTCACCGGCGAGGTGTTCGAGGACGAAGAGGTGCTGGCACTGGACCTGACGAAGCCGCTGCCGGTCGCCGACGCTGCGGCCTGATCGTTGTCCGTACGGGCTGGCCTACCCCACCAGGTGCCGCGCCGCGCGCACCACGGCCTGGGCATCGACGCCGAACCAGGCGCGCAAGGCCGCGCGCGTGTCGCTGCGCCCGAAGCCGTCGGTGCCCAGCGTCAGGTAGCGCCGGCCCGCGGGCAGGAAGGCGCGCACGCTTTCGGGCACCGCGCGCACATAGTCGGTGGCGGCCACCAGCGGCCCGCGCGTGCCGGCCAGCAGGGTGGTGATCCACGGCGGCGGGCCATCGGTCTGGCCGGCCAGCAGGCGCTGTTCGTGGGCTTGTCCGTCGCGCGCCAGCTCGCTCCAGCTCGTCACGCTGATCACGTCGACGCACCAGCCGTCGGCGGCCAGTTGATCGGCGGCCTTCAGTACCTCGCCCAGGATGGCGCCCGAGCCGAGCAGCGTTGCAGCCTGCCGCGCATCGGCGTCACCGAGTGACCTCAAGCAGTAGGCCCCCCGCAGCACACCCACGGCCGCGCCGGCGGGCAGGTTGGGCTGGGCGACGTTTTCGTTCATCAGCGTGATGTAGTGAAAGACGTCGCGCTGCTCGACCAGCATCTCGCGCATGCCGTGGTCGAGGATCAGCGCCAGCTCGCCCGCAAAGGCCGGGTCCCAGGCGCGGCAGTTGGGGATGGTGGCGGCTACCACATGGCTGCTGCCGTCCTGGTGCTGCAGGCCTTCGCCGCCGAGCGTGGTGCGGCCCGAGGTGGCACCGAGCAGGAAGCCGCGTGCGCGCTGGTCGGCGGCGGCCCAGATCGCGTCACCGACGCGCTGGAAGCCGAACATCGAGTAGTAGATGTAGAACGGCAGCATCGCCAGGCCATGCACGCTGTAGCTGGTGGCCGCCGCCGTCCAGCTGGCCAGCGCGCTGGCTTCCGAGATGCCTTCTTCCAGGATCTGGCCGTCCAGCGCCTCGCGGTAGCTCAGCACCGAGCCGATGTCCTCGGGCGCATAGTGCTGGCCGACGCTGGAATAGATGCCGACCTGCTTGAACAGGTTGGCCATGCCGAAGGTGCGCGCTGCGTCGGCGACGATGGGCACGATGCGCGGGCCCAGCGTCGGGTCCTTCAGCAGCCCGGTCAGCATGCGCACGAAGGCCATCGTGCTGCTCATCACCTTGTTGTCGGGCTGCAGCGCGAACTGCGCATAACTCTCGACCGGGGGCACCGGCAACACCGCGCAGGCGGCGGTGCGCTGCGGCAGGTAGCCACCCAGGGCCTGCCGGCGGGCGTGCAGGTAGTGGTAGTCCTGGCTGCCTTCGGCCGGCTTGTGGAAGGCCAGCGTGGTGGCCTGCTCGTCGCTCAGCGGCAGCTTGAAGCGGTTGCGGAACTCGATCAGGTCGGCCGCGGCCAGCTTCTTGTGCTGGTGGGTGGTCATCCGGCCCTGGCCTGCGCTGCCCATGCCGTAGCCCTTCTTGGTATGGGCCAGGACCACCGTCGGCTGGCCGCGATGCGCCGCCGCTGCGGCGTAGGCGGCGTGGATCTTGACCAGGTCGTGGCCGCCGCGCTTGAGGCGGTCGATCTGCTCGTCGGTCATGCCCTGCGCCAGC
>JANOJJ010000268.1:0-1873 GCA_031408155.1 Rubrivivax sp. | reverse complement strand
TGCAGCCCGGGCCGCAAGACGACGAACAGCGGCATGAAGCTCGGCCGGCCCAGGACTTCGATGTCGACCACCAGGCTGTCCAGCACCTGCGGCATGGCCTCGACGACGCGATACATCTCGGCCGTGCCCAGGCGATGACCGTGACGGTTGAGCGTGGCGTCGCTGCGGCCATGGACCACGGTGCCGCCGCTGGCGGTGATGCGCAGCCAGTCGCCATGGCGCCACACCGCGGGTTTGCCGTTGCCGCCGGGGTAGGTGTCGAAGTAACTCTCGCGATAGCGGCGGTTGTCCGCATCGCCCCAGAAGAAGAGCGGCATCGACGGCATCGGCTGCCTGCAGACGAGTTCGCCGACCTCGTCGAGCAGCGGCCGGCCCTGCTCGTCCCAGGCCTCGATGTCGGCGCCCAGGCAGCGCGCCTGCATCTCGCCCGGCACGGTGGGCAGTTCCGGCGTGCCGCCGAGAAAGGCGCTGGCCAGGTCGGTGCCGCCCGAGACCACGGCCCACCACAGGTCGGGTTTGACCGCTTGCCAGCCCCAGTGGTAGACCTCGGGTGCCAAGGGTGACCCGGTGGAGCCGAGGGTGCGCAGCCGATTCAGGCCCAGCCGCTTCGGCTCGACACCGGCCTTCATGCAGCCGGCGTAGTAGGCCGCACCCGCGCCGAAGAAGGTAGCCTGCACCGCGTCGGCAAAGCGCCACAGGGTGTCGGCGTCGGGAAACGACGGGTGGCCGTCGTAGAGGCACACGGTGGTGCCCAGCAGCAAGGCCGACAGGGCCAGGTTCCACATCACCCAGCCGGTGCTGCTGGTCCAGAAGAAGCGCTCGTCGCTGTCTGCGCTGGAGCGCAGGTTGAGGTGGAAGGTGTGCAGCTTGAGCATCTCGAGCACCACGCCGCCATGGCCGTGCACGATCGCCTTGGGCAGCCCGGTGGTGCCGCTGCTGTAGACGATCCACAGCGGGTGCTCGAAAGGCACTGGCTGTGGCGCCAGGCGCTCGGGGGTGGCCAGCGCGTCGGCCCACGACAGCAGCCGGCCTGGCCAGCCGCCGGGGTCGAAGGCGAACGGCCCGCCCGTGGCACCGGCTTGTTCGAGATAGGGCACCAGCAGCAGCGTGGTCACGCTCGGCAGCGCGTTCAGCAGCGCGATCACGGCCTCGCGGCGGTCGGTCACCTTGCCCGCGTAGACCGTGCCGTCGCAGGCGATCAGCAGCTTGGGTTCGATCTGGCCGAAGCGGTCGCGCACGGTGCCCACGCCCATGTCGGGCGCGGTCAGGCTCCAGATCGCGCCGATCGAGGCGCAGGCCATAAAGGCTACTGCCGCCTGCGGGATGTTGGGCAGGCAGGCCGCCACGCGGTCGCCTTGCTGCACCCCCAGCGCGCGCAGCGTGGCAGCCAGCGCGGCAACCTGGTCGCTCAGGGCGGCCCAGCTGACTTCGACACTGCGCCCCTGGTGCTGCAGGCGTTCATTGCGGAACACCAGCGCCGGCGCGGCAGCGCCGATGCGCGGCCCGTGGCGCAGGGCCAGCGCCGTGTAGTTGAGCCGTGCCCCGTCGAACCAGTGCGCCGCCGGCATACCGTGCGCCGACAGCACCGCGCGGTGCGGGGTCGGCGACTGCAGTTCGAAGTAATCGAACAAGGCCTGCCAGAAATCGGCCAGGTGGTCGACCGACCAGCGGCGCAAGGCCTCGTAGTCGGCCAGGTCGAGGCCGCGCTCGCGGCGCAGCCAGTCGCGCAGGGTGGCTGTGTTGACCGGGTCCAAGGCAGGTCTCCTGGTTTGGATCGACTGGCGCCGGGGCGGGCCTTGCGCGCGGCGCATCCGGTTGGCGGATCAGCGTCGGCGGGATCGACTGGTCTATCGTTCACTAGCGTATCATGTAT
>JANOJJ010000248.1:0-6637 GCA_031408155.1 Rubrivivax sp. | reverse complement strand
GACGACGTTCAGCAGGCGGCGACGTAGCGGATCAGTCAAGCAGGTGCACGCCAACCTCAACCCCGAGTTGCAGATCATCGGCCTGCTGCGCGTGATGTTCGACCCGCGTGTCACGCTGCAACAGCAGGTCAGCGAACAGCTCAAGGCGCACTTCGGCGACAAAGTGTTCAATACCGTGATCCCGCGCAATGTGCGCCTGGCCGAAGCCCCCAGCTACGGGCAACCAGGTGTGGTCTTCGACCCCGCGTCCAAGGGCGCGATGGCCTTCGTCGAGTTTGCGCGCGAGATGATCGCCCGTCTGGGCCGCAAGGCCCACGCCGCGTGAACGCGCAGTTCGACCCTGCTTGGCTATCGCGTATCGAAGATGCGGGCCTGAACGCAAGTGCCCCGCCTCAGCAATTGTGGCTCGACGGCTGGCTGCTGCGCTTGTCACCGGGCAAGGCCAAACGCGCGCGCTGCATCAATGCCGTCGCACCAGGGCGGCAACCCGTAGCGACCCGGCTCCAACAAGCCGCGGAGCTATTCCGTGATGCCGGCCTGCCACTGCTGGTGCGCCTCACCCCGTTCTCGCAGCCAGCCGGCATTGACGACACCTTGGCCCGGCTCGGCTTGCAGCGCTTCGACGACACACGGGTGATGGTCGGCACGATCACGGCGATGGATCTGGTGACAGCCCTGCCCGACACCGTTCGCCTCGAGCCTGCCGGGACGACCCACTTCGCCGGCATCGTCGGCAAACTGCGCGGCTCTCCAGCCGAGCATCAGCGCTCGCATGCCCAGCGCCTGGACCATTCGCCCGTGCCCTACCGCGGCTGGGTGCTCCGACGCGACGATGAGGTGCTGGCCTGTGGCCAGTACGCGCGCGAAGGCGACCGGGTAGGGCTCTACGATGTCTTCACGGCGCCGCCGGCACGCAACCAGGGCCTGTCGCGCGCGCTGTGTGCCGAGTTGCTGCGCCGAGCGGCCAGCGAAGGTGCAACGACGGCCTACCTGCAGGTGGACGTCACCAACTCACCAGCCCTGGCCGTGTACTACCGGCTCGGCTTCGCCACCGGCTATCACTACCACTACCGCGCCGCCGATCCCGCGCTGGCGTAAGCCCCCGCGCTGCTACAACCCCAACCCTTCATCGATGCCCAGGTGTACGTTCATCGATTGCACCGCGGCACCGCTGGCCCCCTTGCCCAGGTTGTCCAGTCGCGCCATCAACAGCACTTGCGAGTCGCCCGCGAACACGAAGATGTCTACATTGTTGGTGTCATTGCAGGCCTGAACGTCGAAGTAGCCGTTCTCGAGCGTATCGGCGTCGCGCAGGGGCCGCACGCGCACGAAGCGCTCGCCAGCGTAATGCCGCTCGAAGGCCAGTTGCACCGCTTCGGGTGAGGTGCCTGCGGCCAGTTGCGACAGGTGCAGCGGCACCGACACCGACAAGCCCTTGTAGAAGTTGGACACCACCGGCATCAGGATAGGCCGAGCCGTCAATCCGCTGTGAACCATCATCTCGGGCACGTGTTTGTGCCTCAGCGTCATCCCATAAGGTCGCGGGGAAGTGAGTGCAGGCTCCACCGGTGTGGCTTGGTATTGCTCGATCATCTTCTTGCCGCCACCCGAATAGCCGGTGATCGAAAAGGCGCTGACCGGGAGTGCAGGCGGGACCAGGCCGGCGTCCACCAAAGGCCGCAACAGCAGGATGAAGGCACTGGCGTGGCAGCCCGGATTGGCGTTCCGCCTGGCCTGTCGCAACCGTTCACGCTGGCCGGGCGCCATTTCTGGCAGCCCGAAAACCCAACCGCCCTGCGTGCGGTGGGCGGTGCTGGCATCGATCACGCAGGTGCGCGGGTTGTTCACCATCGCCGCCGCTTCGCGCGACGCTGCGTCGGGCAGGCACAGAAACGCCACATCGGCAGCATTGAGCAAGCGCGCGCGCTCGCCCGCATCCTTTCGGCAGTCGGCATCGATGCGCAGCAACTCGACATCGCTGCGCCGCGCCAGGTATTCATGGATGCGCAGGCCGGTCGTGCCTTCCTGCCCGTCGACGTAGACCTTAAATGTCATAGCGGCCCCTCGCGCACAATGACGCGCCAAACGCGGAAGGATATGCCAGGGCCATGATCGGCCAATCGACTCAGGGATTGGAGCGCGTGCTGCTGCTGCCGGGCTGGCTGGATTCCGGGCCCGACCATTGGCAATCGCGATGGCAAACCCTGCACGGCTTCGAGCGCGTGCAGCAGGCCGACTGGCTCTGGCCGCGGCGGGGCGACTGGATGAGCCGCCTCGAGCACCCGCAGCTCGCCGACCCCCGGCCGGCCGTGCTGGTGGCCCACAGCCTGGGTTGTCACCTGGTCGCCGCCTGGACTGGCCACAGCCGGAATGTCGATCGGGTAAGGGCGGCGCTGCTGGTGGCACCGCCCGATCTGGACCGCGGTGACCTGCCCGCGCAGCTTGTCAACTGGCACCCGGTGCACCGGCAGCCGCTGCCCTTCCCGGCCACGCTCGTGTTCTGCGACGACGGCCCCTACTCCAGCGCCGAAACCTCGACCCGGCTGGCCGCTGACTGGGCGGTCCCGCCCCGGCTGCTCGGCAAGCGCGGGCACATCAACGCAGACTCGGGCCTGGGAGACCGGCCCGAAGGACTGCACCGCTTGGCGCAACTCGGCCGCAGCCCCGATGCGCCGTAAGCACCTGCTGCTGGACGCCATCACGCTAGGCACCGCCGTTGCTGCGGGCGCGTGGGCGTTTTCGCAGTGGGAAGGCGCCTTGCGCCTGGTGCTGTTGGCGGCCATCGTCGTGGCCTGCGTCGCGTACTTGTTGCCGCGCACCGGCGTGGCCGCGGTCGAAGGACTGATCCACCTGGCCCGCGCCTTCCACTGGCGCCACGAACAAGGCCGGCATCACGCCTTCGGCGGCGTCACGCTGCGCATCGAGGACGACGGCCGACATGCCTGGGTCGACGGCTGCGGCCTGCAGCGCGTGCTCGGCAGCACCGACCCGGAGGACGTGCTCGCGGCCCGCCACGCCGGGCGCTGGCGCCGTGACCGCGACGGCGAACTGCTGCTTCGCGTGGACAGCGTGATCGATGTGCTCGCCCATGGCCCGGGCCGACTCGACCCACGCAGCGTACGGCTGCGCCGCTACTTCGAACGAGAGGTCCTGTTTCCGGCTGCCGAGCGCCGCCGGCGCACGCGCAACTGAGTACGAGGATGCATGCACCGCCGGCCGGGTCCGCTCGTCATGGACAATCTCCCCATGGTCACAAAGAAACCCAAGGGCCTGGGCCTGGGCCTCGAAGCCTTGCTCGGCCCCAAGGTCAGCGACGCGCCGATCGCCGGCGACAGCGCCCCCAGCACACTTCGGCTCGAACTACTGCAAGTCGGCAAGTACCAGCCGCGAACGCGCATGGACGAGGGCTCGCTGTACGAGCTGGCCGAGAGCATCAAGAGCCAGGGCATCATGCAGCCCATCCTCGTGCGCCCCGTCGCCGCCGGCCGCTACGAAATCATCGCCGGCGAGCGACGCGGCCGCGCCGCGCGGCTGGCCGGCCAGGCCGAGGTGCCGGTGCTGGTGCGCCAGGTGCCCGACGAAGCCGCGGCGGTGATGTCGCTGATCGAGAACATCCAGCGCGAAGACCTCAACCCGCTGGAAGAGGCGCAGGGCCTGCAACGCCTGATCGACGACTTCAAGCTCACGCACGAACAGGCCGCGCAGGCCGTCGGCCGCTCACGCAGTGCCGCCAGCAATCTGCGTCGGCTGCTCACCCTGTCGCTGCCGGTGCAGCAGATGCTGATGGCCGGCGACCTGGAAATGGGCCACGCGCGGGCCCTGTTGTCTCTGCCCGCAGCGCAGCAGGTGATGTCGGCGCAGACCATCGTGGCACGCAAGCTCAGCGTGCGCGAGGCCGAGAAGCTCGCCACGCAACAGACCAGCGGCCGCCAGGGCACGCTGCTGCGCGTCAAGAAGGACAAGCCGCGCGACATCGTCCGGCTTGAAGAACAACTCTCCGACCACCTGACAGCCACGGTCGAAATTCGAGTCCAGAAGAAGGGCAAGCACGGCGAGCAGGGCGAAGTGGCGATCGCCTTCGGCTCGCTCGAAGAGCTCAACGGACTGCTCGACAAGCTGGGTCTGCACACGCAGTAAGGCCGTGCCCGTGTCCGCGCCCGCTCAGGTGGCCGCGGCGCCGCGGCGTAGTCGCTGCTTCATGGCCAGCCAGCCCAGCGCTGCAGCCAGCGCCAGCAACGCAACCAGCGACCCGAGGTTCGAGCGCACCCGAGGCGAACGAGTTGACCATCATGGTCGTGAAGACGGACGTTGATCGCAATGAAGGTGACGTTGTTGGTCAGGAACAGGCCCTGGCACAACGCGAGCATCACCAGATGGCCATTCATGCGCGGCATCATGACAGCGCAGCCGGTGCCGGCCATTGGTGCATGCACCGCGTCAGCGCAAAGCCGGACCCGCGCGTTGCAGTTTCAGGACATCGACCCGTCAGCGCAGCGGCACGTGTCTTGCGTACGCCGGCGTGGCTACGCTTACAGGTGAACTACACCCGATTCGGGGTACTCTTTGCCCGATCGGCAAGCGCAGAATGAACCATCCTGAAATCGCTTCGTCACAGTCCATGAAACGTTGACCGGAAAGCTCTGATGGAGCCTGGGCCCGTACAGCCGGGACTTCATCAGAACTTCCCAGGCCCGGGCCGAGGCATCCCCCTCGAGCCGCGCCTTCCTTACCCAAGGAGGTCCGCATGGACGTGATCAGCAGCCTCAAAGCACGCCACGAGCGCTTGCGCGAGGAAGAGTTGTCTCTCGAGGACTATCTCGCCGAATGCAAGCGCAACCCCCTGGCCTTTGCCACGGCGGCTGAACGCATGCTCAGGGCCATCGGCGACCCCACCACCGTCGACACGCGCAACGACCAACGACTGTCGCGGCTGTTCGCCAACAAGCTCATCAAGACCTATCCTGCCTTCGCCGAGTTCTATGGCATGGAAGACTCCATCGAGCAGGTGGTGTCGTATTTCAGGCATGCTGCCCAGGGGCTCGAAGAGAAGAAACAGATCCTCTACCTGCTGGGCCCGGTGGGTGGTGGCAAGAGCTCGATTGCCGAACGTCTCAAGCAATTGATGCAGGAGGTGCCTTTCTATGCGATCAAGGGTTCACCGGTAAACGAGTCGCCGCTGGGCCTGTTCGACGCCACCGAGGACGGTCCGATCCTCGAGAACGAGTACGGCATCCCGCGGCGCTACCTCAATCGCATCCTCAGCCCCTGGGCCGTCAAGCGGCTGGATGAATTCGGTGGCGACATCCGTCAGTTCAAGGTCGTCAAGCGCTACCCGTCGATCCTCAAGCAGATCGGCATCAGCAAGACCGAACCAGGTGACGAGAACAACCAGGACATCAGCTCGCTGGTCGGCAAGGTCGACATCCGCAAGCTCGAAACCTTCGCCCAGGACGACCCCGACGCCTACAGCTACAGCGGTGGCCTGTGCTTGGCCAATCAGGGGCTGCTCGAATTCGTCGAGATGTTCAAGGCGCCGATCAAGGTGCTGCACCCGCTGCTGACGGCCACGCAGGAAAGTAACTTCAAGGGCACCGAAGGGTTCGGCGCGATTCCCTTCGACGGCATCGTGCTTGCGCACAGCAACGAAAGCGAGTGGAAGGCGTTCCGCAACAACAAGAACAACGAGGCCTTCCTCGACCGCATCTACATCGTCAAGGTGCCGTATTGCCTGCGCGTGTCCGAAGAGATCAAGATCTACGAAAAGCTCTTGCGCAACTCGTCGCTGGCCAAGGCCACCTGCGCGCCAGGCACGCTGAAGATGATGAGCCAGTTCGCCATCCTGACGCGGCTCAAGGAGCCCGAGAACAGCTCGCTGTTCTCCAAGATGCTGGTCTACGACGGTGAGAACCTGAAGGACACCGACCCGCGCGCCAAGAGCTACCAGGAGTATCGCGACTACGCCGGTGTCGACGAAGGCATGACGGGCATCAGCACGCGCTTCGCCTACAAGATCATCTCCAAGGTCTTCAACTTCGACAGCACCGAGCTGGCCGCCAATCCGGTGCATCTGATGTATGTGCTGGAGCAGCAGATCGGACGCGAGCAGTTCGCGCCTGAACTCGAACAGAAGTACCTCGCCTTCATCAAGGAGCATTTGGCCACGCGCTATGCCGAGTTCATCGGTAAGGAGATCCAGACTGCTTACCTCGAGAGCTACAGCGAGTACGGGCAGAACATCTTCGACCGCTACGTCACCTACGCCGACTACTGGATCCAGGACCACGAATACCGCGACACCGACACCGGCGAGGTCTTCGACCGCGGCTCGCTCAATGGCGAACTCGAGAAGATCGAAAAACCCGCGGGTATTGCCAACCCGAAGGATTTCCGCAACGAGATCGTCAACTTCGTGCTCCGTGCGCGCGCCAACAACCAGGGCAAGAACCCGCTCTGGACCAGCTACGAGAAGCTGCGCACCGTGATCGAGCAGAAGATGTACTCGAACACCGAGGAGCTGCTGCCGCGGATCAGCTTCAACGCCAAGGCGAGTGCCGACGAAGCCAAGAAGCACGAAGACTTCGTGACCCGCATGGTCGCCAAGGGCTACACCTCCAAGCAGGTGCGCCTGCTCTGCGAG
>JANOJJ010000235.1:0-2681 GCA_031408155.1 Rubrivivax sp. | reverse complement strand
GCCCCCGACGGTGCCTTCGCGGCGCGGGTCGGCTGCCGTAGCCCGGCCAGACGAACTTGCCGTCGGCGCCCTTGCGGAACCAGTTGACGCAATAGATGCGCGGCAAGCTGGCGCCCCGCCCCTGCAGCTCGGCACCGACGTCGAGCCAATGCTGGAAGTAGTCGGCCATGTTGTAGCCCATGAAGGGCAGCATCTCGAACGGGACGCGGCGCACCACGCCCTGCTGGCCGGCGGAGGCGGCAGTGGTCTCGCTGCCCATGGTGGCAGCCATGTAGACGCCCTCGGTCCAGTTGCGCGCCTCGGTCACCAGCGGCACGGTGGTGGAGCGGCGGCCGCCGAAGATGAAGGCGTCGATCACCACACCCGTCGTGCTGTCCCATTCGGGGTCGAGCGCCGGGTTGTTGGTGGCCGCGACGGTGAAGCGCGAATTCGGGTGCGCAGCCGGCCGCGGCTTGCCGTTCTCGGCGTTGTCCTTGGCGATGGCCGGGGTCCAGTCGCGACCCTGCCAGTCGATCAGGTGTGCCGGCGGCGTGTCGGTCATGCCCTCCCACCACACATCACCGTCGTCCTTCAGCGCGACGTTGGTGAACACCACGTCGGACTTGAGCGAGTCCATGCAGTTGGGGTTGGTGTGGTAGTTGGTTCCCGGGGCGACACCAAAGTAGCCCGCTTCCGGGTTGATGGCGTGCAGGCGGCCGTCGGCGCCGGGCTTGATCCACGCGATATCGTCACCGATGGTCGTCACCTTCCAGCCCTGGAATCCTTCGGGCGGCACCAGCATCGAGAAGTTGGTCTTGCCACAGGCGCTGGGGAAGGCGGCGGCGACGTGGTACTTCTTGCCTGCCGGGTTGCGCACGCCCAGCACCAGCATGTGTTCGGCCAGCCAGCCCTGGTCACGACCCATGGTGGACGCGATGCGCAGCGCGAAGCACTTCTTGCCCAGCAGGGCGTTGCCGCCGTAGCCGGAGCCATAGGACCAGATCTCGCGCGTCTCGGGGTAGTGCACGATGTACTTGGTCTTGTTGCACGGCCAGGCCACGTCCTGCTGGCCCGGTTGCAGCGGCGCACCCACGGTGTGCACGCAGGGCACGAAAGCGCCGTCCGAGCCCAGCACGTCGAACACCGCGCGGCCCATGCGTGTCATCACGCGCATGCTCAGCGCGACATAGGGGCTGTCGGTCAACTCGACGCCGATGTGCGAGATGTGCGAGCCCAGCGGGCCCATCGAGAACGGCACGACGTACAGCGTGCGGCCACGCATGGCGCCGCGGAACAGCGCCGGCGTTCCATCGGCCTGGCCGGTCTGCAACAGCGCGCGCATCTCGGCCGGCGCCATCCAGTTGTTGGTCGGGCCGGCCTCGTCCTGGTGCTGGCTGCAGATGAAGGTGCGGTCTTCGACGCGCGCCACGTCGCTCGGATCGCTGCGCGCGAGGAAGCTGCGCGGACGCAGTTCGGGGTTGAGCTGGAGCAGCGTGCGGGCAGCCACCAGTTGCTCGCACAGACGCTGGTACTCGGCGTCGCTGCCGTCGCACCAATGGACATCGGCAGGCTCGGTCAGGGCCGCCATCTCGGCCACCCAGGCCAGCAGGCGATGATGGGTGACGTAGGCAGGAACGTTCAGGCGCATGCCTTCCAGCACGGGACGGTTCAAGGGAGCTCCGATCATCGGTAGTGGCGTGCAAGCGGGATTGGGCGAACCCCGCCTCGCCGCGAGGCTCGCCGAATACCGCGCCAATGGCCGCCTGTTGCCGCCATGTCGCCGTCCGCGGGGTGGGGCAGACAGCGTGTTGCTGGGCTCCCGCGGCAGCGGTCGGCGCCTGCGGGGAGGGGGATTGTGATCCCAATGTAATCTCGTGGTAACCCACAGTCCCGAGGGCGCCATGCAAATCCGGTATGACGTGATGGCTGCCACGACAAGGCCTGGACAGGGTGTAGAAAGCTGCACATGAGAGTTCTGAGCGTAAACCGCGCCAGCGCCGAGTGGCGCGACATCGACGGCCGCCGTGTACTCACCGCGATCGGCAAGCGGCCGGTGGCCGGCCCGGTCGCGGTTGGCCCGCTGGGGCTGGACGGCGACGAGCAGGCCGACCCTTCGGTGCATGGTGGCATCAGCAAGGCGGTCTACCTTTATCCGCAGGCCCATTTCGCGTTCTGGCAGACCGTTCGCGCGCAGGCCCGTGTGTCCTTGTGGGCCGAGCCGCTGCCGCCAGGCGCCTTGGGCGAGAACCTGACCGTCGACGGACTGACCGAAGACCGCCTGTGGATCGGCGACCGGCTGGTCCTGCCGGAGTGCGTGCTGGTCGTCAGCGCGCCTCGCTTCCCATGCTTCAAGTTCAATGCTGCAATGGGCTTCGACAAGGCCAGCAAACTGATGCTGCAGTCGGGCTGGTGCGGCTGCTACCTGGCCGTGCTCGAGCCGGGTTGGTTGACCGCCGGAGATCCGATCGAGCTCGTGCCCGGCCCGCGCGAGGTCGGCCTGCAGGAGCTGTTCCGCTCACGCGCCCGGGCCTGAGGTGGTACAAGTGGCAGGCGTCGCCGCGCCCGCGGCTGTAGGAACTCCACGCCCATGATCGAACCCCTGCTCTTGACCACGACCCGGGTTCGTACCTTCGACGGCGAGCGGCCGCTGACCGAGGCCAGCGGCTTCTTCTACGAGCATGACGGGCGCATCTTCCTGGTCA
>JANOJJ010000169.1:0-4359 GCA_031408155.1 Rubrivivax sp. | reverse complement strand
GTCGCCGTGGAAAAGCCAGGCGCCCTTGCGCGTCGCGGCCAGCAGCACCAGCCGGCGCGGTGGCTGCGACCGCGAAAGCCGCTTGGCGGCAGACGTGGAAGCCGGCTTGCGGGCCGCAGGCTGAACGGGGGTGCGCGCCATCATGGACTCCTCAGTTGCAAGCGATGCCGCACACCTTGCCGCACGTCGCGGCGGGTCGGTGCCATCAAATCCTGCGAGGCCCGGAGTGTGTCGCCGCTCGACGGCTTCGTCCAGCGCTGGGACTGGGCAGCCCATTGCGGCCTCCAGTCGAGCGAGCGCGTGCGCCCGGCCGCCGCAGTGGCGCCGTGCGACAAGCCGAATTGCTCGTCGCCGCATCATCACTAACAACCCATTGATTACCATGCACAAGTCAGTTCGTCGTCGGCAACCCATCCTGGACCGGCAAAGCAGAAACTAGTGCAACCCAATCAACCACTTAGCTCCTGGCGTCTGTGCACAGCCCCGATGCTGGACTGGACCGACCGTCATTGCCGGTACTTTCACCGCCTGATCAGCCGCCGCACGCGGCTGTACACCGAGATGGTGACCACCGGCGCGTTGTTGCACGGTGACGTGTCGCGCCACCTGGTCTTCAACGCCGAGGAACACCCGGTCGCCCTGCAGCTCGGCGGCAGCGAGCCCGAGGACCTGGCGGCCTGCGCGAAACTGGCCGAGCGCTGGGGCTATGACGAGGTCAACCTCAACTGCGGTTGCCCGAGTGAGCGCGTGCAGCGCGGCGCGTTCGGTGCCTGCCTGATGGCCGAGGCCACGCTGGTGGCCGACGGCATCAAGGCGATGCAGGACGTGGTGTCGATCCCGGTCACGGTCAAGCACCGCATTGGCGTCAACGCGGTCGAGTCCTACGAATTCGTGCGCGACTTCGTCGGCACCGTGTCCGCGCAGGGCGGTTGCCGCGTCTTCATCGTGCATGCGCGCAACGCCTGGTTGCACGGCCTGTCGCCGAAGGAAAACCGCGAGATTCCGCCGCTGCGCCACGAGCTGGTGCACCGGCTCAAGCGCGACTTCCCCGAGTTGACGATCGTCATCAATGGTGGCCTCGGCACGCTGGCGCAGATCGACCAGCAGTTGACGCATGTCGACGGGGTGATGATCGGCCGCGAGGCCTATCACAACCCCTGGCTGATGGCGAGTTGGGACGCGCATTGCTTCGACGCCCAGGCCCCGGCTGCCGACCGCCTGAGCGTCGAGCGTTCGATGCTGGCCTACATGCAGCGCCAGACTGAGGCCGGGGTGCCCTGGGCCCATGTGGCACGGCACATGCTGGGCTTGTGGCATGGCGAGCCTGGCGCGCGGCACTGGCGGCGTGTCTGGTCAGACCATAGACTGAAGGCCGAGCCGCCGGCGGCCGTGCATGCCCTGGCCCACGCCGGCTCGCGCCGGCCGCAGCCGGCGGTCAGCCCCGCCTGAAGACCCATTCAGTGGTTCCTGATGAGCAGCCCCAAGACGCAACCAACGTCGACACGGCTGTGCTGCAAGAGCTGATCAGCGCGTCGGTCGAGGCCATGGCCGCCAGACGCATCGACTGACCGATCCCGACGAACGAGGACATCTCATGGCGGCAAACGTGCTCGGCATCATCGGCGGCAGCGGGCTGTACGACCTGCCCGGGTTGACCGACACCCGTTGGGTGGCGGCGGGCACGCCCTGGGGCGCACCGTCGGACGAGCTCTTCAGGGGCCGGCTCGGCGATGCGCAACTGGTCTTCCTGCCGCGCCACGGCCGCGGCCACTGCATCCCGCCGGGCGAGGTGAACTACCGCGCCAACATCGCTGCGCTGAAGATGCAGGGCGTGACCGACCTGCTGTCGCTGTCGGCCGTGGGCGGCTTGCGCGCCGACCTGCCGCCGGGCACTTTCGTCGTCGTCGACCAGTTCATCGACCGCACCTTTGCGCGCGACAAGAGCTTCTTCGGCGCCGGTCTGGTGGCCCATGTATCGATGGCGCACCCGGTGTGCGCGCGACTGGGCGACCATGTCGCCGCCACGCTGCGCGCGCGCGCCGTGCCGCATGTGCAGGGCGGTACCTACCTGGCGATGGAAGGCCCGCAGTTCTCCACCCTGGCCGAGTCGCAGCTCTACCGCAGCTGGAACTGCAGCGTGATCGGCATGACCCACATGCCCGAGGCCAAGCTCGCGCGCGAAGCCGAGCTGTGCTACTGCTCGGTGGCGATGGTGACCGACTTCGACTGCTGGCACCCGGGACACGATGCGGTGACGGTGGACGCGATCATCAAGGTGCTGTTGGCCAATGCAGCCAGCGCGCAGGGGCTGGTGGCGCAGCTGGCCGCGGCGGTGGTGGCCGATGCCGCCGCCGCATCCTGTGCCTGCCGCAAGGCGTTGCAGCATGCGGTGATCACGGCCCACGACCGGCGCGACCCCACGATGGTGGACAAGCTGCGACCGATTGCCGGCCGGGTGCTCGATTGAGACCTTGCGCACCGGTCGAGCCGTCATCCATGAAGACCAGCTCCATCCCCCTGCCCGCGGCGCGCCATGGCCGATTGCCGGCGGTCGCTGCCGGCAGGCGCGCGGTCTGCCAACGGCGAATGGCGGGTGACCGGCTGCTGCTGCTGCCGAGGTTGACGCGATGAAGGTCGACGGCGTTGCCACGCGCACGATCCGGCCGGCGCCGTCGCGCGACGCCGTGTGGGTGATCGACCAGCGCCAGTTGCCGCACCGCTGCGATTTCGTGGCCCTGGCCGACCTGGCGGCCGTGCAGCGCGCCATCCGCGACATGTGGGTGCGCGGAGCGCCGTTGATCGGTGCCACTGCGGCCTACGGTCTGGCGCTGCAGATGAACGTGGCGAGCGACGATGCGGCGCTGGAGCAGGCAGCGGCCTGGCTGCAGCAGGCGCGGCCGACCGCGGTCAACCTGGCCTGGGCAGTGCAGCGCATGCTGGCCGTGTTGCGCCGGTTGCCAGCGGCGACCCGATCCGACGCGGCCTGGAACGAAGCCGACGCGATTGCCGAGCACGACGTGCAGGTCAACGCCGCCATCGGCCGCCATGGCCTGGCCCTGCTGCAGGCCGCGGCGGCACGCAAATCGGGCCCGGTCAACCTGCTGACGCATTGCAACGCGGGCTGGCTGGCCACGGTCGACTGGGGTACGGCAACGGCGCCGATCTACCAGGCCCATGCACTCGGCCTGGCGCTGCACGTGTGGGTCGACGAGACCCGCCCGCGCAACCAGGGCGCCAGCCTCACCGCCTGGGAGCTCGGGCAGCAGGGTGTGCCGCACACCGTGATCGCCGACAACGCCGGCGGCCACTTGATGCAGCATGGCCGGGTTGACCTGGTGCTCGTGGGTTGCGACCGCGTCAGCGCGCGCGGCGACGTGTGCAACAAGATCGGCACCTACCTCAAGGCGCTTGCGGCGCACGACAACGGCGTGCCGTTCTACGCCGCGATGCCGACCTCGACGCTGGACCTGTCGCTGCACGACGGCCTGGCCGAGATCCCGATCGAGGAGCGCAGCGCGCGCGAAGTGACGCATGTCGCCGGCCGCACGGCCGCGGGCGAGGTGGTCGAGGTGCAACTGGTGCCCGACGGCACCGTGGCCGGCAACCCAGCCTTCGACGTGACGCCGGCACGGCTGGTCAGCGGGCTGATCACCGAGCACGGCATCGTGGCGGCCGACGAGGGCGCGCTGCGAGGCCTGGCGGGGTGCGGGCGATGACCCGCGCCGATGTCGACGAAGCCGCCTTGCGCGAGCAACTGCTGGCCGCGCTGCAGCGGCTCGACTCGCGTGGCCTCAACCGCGGCAGCACGGGCAACCTGAGCCATCGCCACGGCAACGGCATGCTGATCACGCCAACCGGCATCGGCGCCGACGACGCGAGCGTCGACGACCTGGTCTGGCTGGGCTTCGACGGCGAGCTGCGCGGGCGCTGGAAGCCGTCATCCGAATGGCATTTCCACCAGGCCCTGTATCAGGCGCGGCCCGAACTGCAGGCGGTGGTGCACACGCATGCCAGCCATGCCACCGCGCTGGCCTGCCTGCGGCGCGACATCCCCCCTTTCCATTACATGGTGGCGGTGGCCGGCAGTGACCGGGTGCGCTGTGCGCCGTACCATCTGTTCGGCACGCCCGAGCTGTCGGCGGCCGTGGTCGAGGCGATGCAGGGGGCCAAGGCCTGCCTGCTGGCCAATCATGGGCTGTTGTCCGCCGGCGGCACGCTGGATGAAGCGATGAAGATCACACTCGAAGTCGAATCGTTGAGCGGCAGCTATCTGGCGGCATTGGCGATCGGCGACCCGGTGCTGCTGGGGGCGGACGAGATGGCCGCGGTGTTGGCACGCTTCGAGCGTTATGGCCGCAG